>JBJEOE010000045.1:0-15221 GCA_051880555.1 Acutalibacteraceae bacterium | reverse complement strand
ATTCACAACATTTTTTTGATTTTTAGACTTGACTTTTAATAGTTAGTCTTTCCTTATAATTATAATAAACCCGCCTAAAATTATCAAGTAGGGCTTTGCTTGATTTTTTCGGCATAATATGCTAAAATTCCGATTACAGAGTCTTCTTGCGTAAAAATACGGCTTTAATAAAACAGAAAAGGGACAGATACGATATGAACGGTATTTACGACATTATTATAATAGGCGGCGGCTGTGCGGGGCTTACCGCTGCTGTTTACGCCCGCAGGGCGGGAAAAACCGTGCTTCTGCTTGAAAATAACAGCTTCGGAGGGCAGATTTCCCTTACAAACGAGGTGGAAAATTTCCCCGGCTTTATGAACATAAGCGGCGCGGAGCTTTCGGAAAGACTGCACGAACAGGCGACGGCTTTAGGTACTAAGACCCTATTCGATACCGCCGCGGGCATTAAGGAAGCAGGAGAATACAAAACCGTTGTTACCGAATACGGCGAGTATACGGGGAAAGCGGTTATAATTGCGGGCGGGCTTCGCCACAGAAAAACAGGACTTTCGGAAGAGGAAAAATTCGTCGGCAGAGGGGTATCCTACTGCGCGGTATGCGACGGCGCGTTTTATAAAAACAAAAGGGTCGCGGTTTTGGGCGGAGGAAATACCGCTTTAGGTGACGCGGCGTTTTTGGCGGATATTTGCGAAAACGTGACGGTTATCCACCGCAGGGAGGAGTTTCGCGCCGACAAAAGCGCGGTTTTGCGACTAAAAGAGAAAAGCAACGTCAATTACGAGCTTAATTCGGTCTTGACGGGGATAAACGGCGAGGGCGCGGTTAGCTCTGTGACGGTTAAAAACACACTCACGGGAGCGGAAAAGGAAATCCCCGTTTCGGGGCTATTTGTCGCGATAGGACAGCTTCCTCAAAACGGGGCGTATAAAGATATTGTTGAGCTTGACGAGTACGGATATATCGTAGCGGGCGAGGACTGCCGCACATCACGGGCGGGAATTTTCGCCGCGGGCGACTGCCGAACAAAACAGCTTCGCCAGCTTGTAACCGCCGCGGCGGACGGAGCGGTAGCCGCAACCAACGCCTGCAGTTATATAGACAATTTAAACCTTAGACGTTAGATTTTAGACATTAGATTTTAGACGTTAGACATTAGATGCGGAAGGCATAAATGCCTTCCCTACGTTACAATTATTCATTATTCATTAATACACTATTTTCGGGGTTGTTTTTTACAGCCCCTTTTTTGCTTTTTCGGGTGACCGAATTAGTTGTCGATTTTTAAAATCGGTCAAAATCAGTCACAAAATGCTCCGATTGCTCCGTTATTATGACAAAATGCCGCCTATTTGTTTATGCTCTTGCACGAAAATGATTGATTATGATTAAAAATGATTGAAAAATAATTTTGTTTGTGCTAAAATATAATTGAAAAAGGAAGTGCTTTTAAATGCTCAATCAAGAACGGCGCGAGGCAATTTTAAAAATCGTAAACGAAAAGGGCGCCGCCTCGGTCGCCGAGCTTACAAGGGCTCTCGGGGTTTCCGAATCAACAATACGCAGGGATTTACTGGAGCTCTCCCGCGGCGGCGGAATCACAAAGGTTCACGGGGGCGCGACCCTTAATAAAAAGCAGTACATTGCAGGTGAAGACGCGGTAAGCGACAAGCGGGACAAAAACGCCGACGAAAAGCATCTTATTGCAAAATATGCCGCCTCCCAGATAAACGACAGCGATTTTGTATATCTCGACGCGGGAACGACAACACTCTTTATGATAGACTATCTTCCCGATACGCTTAAGGCAGGGTTTGTCACCAACGGGATAAGCCACGCAAAGCTGCTTGCTAAAAAGAAGCTTAAGGTGGTTATTTTAGGTGGACAGCTAAAGGACACTACCGAGGCGGTTATAGGGCTTGCGGCGGCGAACAATCTTCAAAATTATAATTTTACAAAGGCGTTTTTAGGTACAAACGGCATAACCGAAAGTCAGGGCTATTCCACCCCCGACAGCGAGGAGGCGTTTGTAAAGGCGGCGGCGATTAACCGTTCCTTTGTCTCATATATCTTAGCGGACTCGACAAAATTCGGCAAGGTTTCGTCGGTTAGCTTCGCGACAATCGACCGCGCCTGCATTATTACGGGTAAAAAGCCCGACGGGGCTTTTGAAAAGCTAACAGTTATTAAGGTAGCAGAATAAAAGGAAGGGAGAAGATATTATGGTATACACCGTCACATTTAATCCTGCTCTTGATTATGTGATGAATCTCAAAGGGCTTTCGACTGCGGACATCAACCGCGCCGACAGCGAGGAGCTTTACTACGGCGGAAAGGGCATAAACGTTTCGGCGATTCTGTCACGGCTCGGAGTTCCTAACACGGCTCTCGGCTTTGCCGCGGGCTTTACGGGCAAAAAGCTTAAGGAAATGATGGACGCCGACGGAATAAACAACATGTTTTTGGAGCTTGACAGCGGCTTTACCCGCATAAACGTAAAGCTTAAATACGGGGAGGAGCTTGATATTAACGCAAGCGGACCCAAAATTCCCGCAGATAAAATCGATAGGCTTTTTGAGAAATTAAGGGCGCTTAAAAGCGGAGATTATCTTGTACTTGCGGGAAGCGTGCCCTCCTCACTGCCCGACGATTTATACAGCAAAATTCTGGAGGAACTCCACGGCAAGGGCATCAAGGCGGTTGTGGACACAACGGGCAACCAGCTTTTAAACGTTCTTAAATACAAACCGTTTCTAATTAAGCCGAATCACCATGAGTTAGGCGAAATTTTCGGCACAGAAATGGACAGCGCCGAAAAAATCACGGTTTACGCAGGTAAGCTTCGCGAGATGGGGGCGGTCAACGTTCTTGTATCGAGAGGGGGCGACGGAGCGGTGCTTGTAGACGGTCAGGGCGCGGTGCATAACGCCGCCGCCGTCAAGGGCAGGCTTGTGAACTCGGTGGGCTGCGGCGACTCTATGGTGGCGGGCTTTATCGCGGGATATATCAAGAGCGGAAATTATACCGAAGCCTTAAAGCTTTCGGTCGCAAGCTCCGCGGCAACGGCTTTTTCAAAGGAATTGGCGAAAGCCGATGAGATTGATAAGATATATAAAACATTATGAAAGGGGTACCCACTATGCGCATTACTGATTTATTAAAGTCAACCGCAATCGAGCTGAACGTAAACCTCGCTTCAAAGGACGAGGCTATCGACAAACTGATTGCACTCCACGAAAAGGCGGGCAACCTTAAGGACGCCGCTAAATTCAAGGAGGAAATTCTCAAGAGAGAAAATCATTCCTCAACCGCTATCGGCGAGGGAATCGCCGTTCCCCACGCAAAGAGCGCGGCGGTTAAAGCGCCCGCACTCTCCTTAATCACCGTTCCCTCGGGAATCGACTACGGCGCGCCCGACGGCAAGCCCTCGGATTTACTGTTTATGATTGCCGCAACAGAGGACGGGGACGTACATCTTGAAATCCTCTCCCGTCTTATGGTTATGCTTATGGACGCCGATTTTGCAAACGCATTAAGAAATGCGAAAAACGCGGCGGAATTACTTAAAATAATCGACGACAAGGAGACCGAAAAGTATCCCGACGAGCCTAAGGCAGAGGTCAAAAAGGAGGGCTACCGTATTTTAGCGGTTACCGCCTGCCCGACAGGCATAGCCCACACCTATATGGCGGCGGAGGCGCTCGAAAAGGCGGGCGAAAAGTTGGGCTATCCCCTTAAGGCGGAGACCAACGGCTCGGGCGGAGCGAAAAACGTGCTTACCAAAAAGGAAATCGCCGAGTGCGACGGAATTATAATTGCCGCCGACAAAAATGTTGAAATGGCGCGCTTTGACGGCAAGCCGGTATTAAAGGTATCGGTTTCGAGCGGTATCAATAAGCCCGAGGAGCTGATTCAAAAGGTTATCGACGGCAAGGCTCCCGTTTATCATCACGACGGCGAGGTAAGCAATACCGATGACGGCGAGGAAAAGGAAAGCTTCGGCAGAAAGATTTATAAGCACCTTATGAACGGTGTTTCGCATATGCTTCCCTTCGTTGTGGGCGGCGGCGTGCTTATCGCATTAGGCTTCCTTATCGACACTATAGCCGGTAACGCCAACGTAGGCGGCAACTTCGGCTTTACAAACCCCATAGCGGCGGTTGTTTTCTGGATAGGTAAAGCGGCGTTCGCCTTTATGCTTCCTATTTTAGCGGGCTACATAGCCCAGTCTATCGCCGACCGTCCGGGTCTTCTTCCGGGTATTGTGGGCGGCTATCTTGCTACGACAGGCGCGACCCTCGCTTCTCCTACGGGTAATGACGCGGCGGTTTCGGGCTTCTTGGGCGCGCTGCTTGCGGGCTTTGTAGCGGGTATTCTCGTTAATCTGCTCAAAAAGGCGTTCGGCTGGATGCCGAAATCTATGGACGGCATAAAGCCCGTATTCATCTATCCCCTTTTTGGCACCCTTTTAATAGGTCTGTTTATGCTTGTTATCAACCCCGTTATGGGCGTTATTAACACCGCTGTTTCAAACGGACTCTCCTCTTTAGGCGACACAAGCAAGCTTCTTCTTTCAATAGTTCTTGCGGGTATGATGGCTATCGATATGGGCGGTCCCTTCAACAAGGCGGCTTACGTATTCGGCACGGCGGCTATTGCCGACGGCAACACCTGGATTATGGCGGCGGTTATGATCGGCGGTATGGTACCTCCCATCGCTATAGCCCTTGCCACAACCTTCTTCAAGAATCGCTGGACAAAGTCGGAGCTTGAAAGCGGTCCTGTTAACTATCTTATGGGTCTCTGCTTTATCACCGAGGGCGCAATTCCCTATGCCGCCTCCGATCCGCTCAGAGTTATCCCCTCCTGCATTGTAGGCTCTGCGGTTGCGGGCGCCGTTACCGCGCTGTTCGGCTGCACCTGCCCCGCTCCCCACGGCGGAATCTTCACCTTTGCGGTTGTAGGCAATCCGCTGGGCTATATAGCGGCGCTGGTTATCGGCTCTGTTGCGGGCGCGCTTATGTTGGCGCTCCTTAAGAAAAAGAAAGCATAAACGAGGTTTTGAATTATGGTATCTAAGGACACGGTAGTAGTAGACAAAATGGGGCTTCATATGCGCCCCGCAAACAACTTTATCACGGCAATGACCAAATATAAGTCGGATATAACCATACTGTTCGGCGACAAAAAAATAAACGGCAAATCCATTATGAACATTATGGCGGCATGCATTAAATGCGGCAGTCCGATTACTATAGTCTGCGAGGGCGAGGACGAACAGGCTATGCTTGACGAGGCGGTAAAACTAATCGAAAGCGGGTTGGAATAATGAATAAGCTAAAGGGTATCGGTGTAAGCCCCGGCTACGCAGTCGGGAAAGCGATTGTAATTGTTGAAAACGAAATTGACGTTAACTCCTCTGTCTTTACCACGGCAGAGGAGGAGCTAAAGCTCTTCAACGACGCTGTAGGCGAGTACACTAAGCAGACAAGAAGGCTTATCGAAAGCCTTACTAAGTCGGCGGGAAAGGAAAACGCCGATATTTTAGAGGGACACCTCGTAATGCTTAACGACCCCTTTATGCTCTCCCAGATAAGCGATTCGGTAAACGGCGGCAATACCGCGGCGCAGGCGGTAAACGCGGTCTGCGACAGCTTTTACGATATGTTCTCCTCGATTGAGGACGAAATGATGAAGCAACGCGCCTCCGATATTCTTGATATTAAGAACAGCTTGCTTGAAATTCTGTGCGGCGGCGGCGTTGCCATCGAGGACGTCCCCAAGGGCTCTATACTTATAGCAAAGGACTTTACACCCTCTATGACCTCCCGTATTAACCGCGAAAACGTCTTCGCGATTATTGCCGAGGTGGGCTCTGTAACCTCCCACTCCGCAATTTTAGCCCGCGCTATCGACATTCCCGCCGTGTTAAGCGTTAAGGACGCGACCAAGCTTATTAAAAACGGCGACCTGCTCGCAATCGACGGCAGTAAGGGAACAATCCTTTTTGAGCCGGACGAAAAAACCGTTTCGGAATACGAAAAAATGCGGGAAAACTATTTTGCCGAAAAGGCGTCGCTTAGCGAATATTTCAGCAGGGAAACCGTTACTAAGGGCGGCGTAAAAAAGGCGGTTTACGGCAATATCGGCAAGCCCGAGGATATTGAAGCCGTGCTTCATAACGGCGGCGAGGGTGTAGGACTTTTCAGAACCGAGTTCCTCTTTATGGACCGTCCCTCCCTGCCCTCCGAGGAGGAGCAGTATGAAGCGTATTCAACCGTTGCAAAGTCGATGGGCGACAGGGAGGTTATAATCCGCACCCTTGACATCGGCGGCGACAAGGCGGTGCCCTACCTTGAAATACCCAAGGAGGACAATCCGTTTTTGGGCTACCGCGCGATACGCTACTGCCTTGACAATCCCGAGATGTTTAAGACCCAATTAAGGGCGATACTCCGCGCGGCGTATTTCGGCAATATCAAGATTATGCTGCCGCTTATCACCGATATAAGCGAGGTTAAGGCTGCAAGGGCGCTTATCGCCGAATGTGAAGCCGAGCTTGAAAAGGAGGGCGCGCTCTTTAAGAAAAACGTGCCTGTCGGCGTTATGATTGAGACCCCCGCGGCGGTGCTTATCGCCGACGAGTTGGCTAAAATCGCCGAGTTTTTCAGCATTGGCACCAACGACCTTACGGGCTACGTTATGGCGGTTGACCGCGGGAACGGCAGGGTATCGGGTCTTTACAGCGTGCAAAGGTTAGCGGTATTAAGGGCAATTGAAATGACAATTTTAAGCGCAAAAAAGGCGGGAATCCCCGTCGGAATGTGCGGCGAATCCGCCGCCGACCGCGAGCTTATCCCGTCCCTCGTGAAATGGGGCCTTGACGAATTTTCGGTAACACCCAACTCGATTTTAGCTACGCGCAAGGCGATTTGCGAGTGCGAATAATTTGTAATTCGGAATTCGGAATGCGTAATTCGGAATTATATTGATTTTAGCTTGCGATAATAATAAAGGTATGTAAAAAATCGGGGTTTGTAGGGATGACAAATTATATTTCTTAACGTAGGGCGGGGGCTTGTCTCCCGCCGTGTTGCGTTTAAAACGTGGGGCTGTAAAAAAACAAATCGGGGTTTGCAGGGATGAATCCGTGCCAAGCGCCCTTGCCTCCCTCTGACGAGGGAGGTGGCTTTTTGCGTAAGCAAAAAGTCGGAGGGAGAGAAATAAAACCGCATAAAACCGCAACCTTTTCTCTCCCTCAGTCTCGCTTCGCTCGACAGCTCCCTCGTCAGAGGGAGCCAAGCATAGCTATTGCAATCACCTCTACAAACCCCGATTTGTCTCTTGAAAACCAAACAAGCTCCGCAAGAGCATTATTTTCGTGCTTTTGCAGAGCTTGTTTTTTCTTGATTTATCCGCCGTTTTGCGTTTATAAAAGCTTTTAATTCGCTTTAAGCGCCCTTTCAAGCCAGACAAAGCCGACATCGAGAGCCTCAAAGAAGGAATTTTTAACGGTTTCCTTAGTCGCCTTTTCCTTATCGGAAAGCTGGGCGTCGCTCTTTAAAAGCTCAACCTTAACCTCGCCGGGGATTTCGTTTTCCCCCGCCTTAACGGTGGAAAGAACGGTAAATTTGACGACATAGGGTTCCTTCATATCGCCGTAGTAAATTTCGTTTCCGCTCTTTACAATCGGCTTATTTTTATAGGTTAAAAATTTATTTTCCGCCATAGCCCTTACTGCTCCTTCGGCATTTCGCCGTAAAGGTTGAACCTGAAGAGCATTGTTTCGTCCTCGGGATCGGTGCAGCGGATAGTCGCCTCTGCAACCTCTGAATGATTGAGAATGGTGCTAAGACCAATCATCTGGCAGAGCTTTGATTTTAAATTGAGAACGTCGCCGTCCTTGGTTTCGAGGTAAACGTCCCCCTTGCACTCATCTATTGCCTTTATAAAATCATCAAAATTAACGTTATGAAGCTGAATTTTTCCGTTATCCATAATAACAATACCTCCAAATAATTCTATGATTAGAGTATAATCTATATATATTAATATGTCAAGTTAAAATAAGGTTAACCGTTTTCGTGGGAAATTAAGACAAATACTTCATTGTGTATTCCGTCTGTTCAAAGGACACTATGTTATCGTTAACGGAAATTTTTAATACAATAGGCGCGGGGGTTTCGTCGGTTAAACCTTTTTTACCTTTTTCGGGGTCGTGATACTGGAGCCAAATATCGTTTTTGCTCCAACACTGCGGCATTTTTAGAGCCTTTTCAAAGCTAAGACCGTTTTCTTTGCAATAATTTTGAATTTCTTTCTCATATTTGGAAAACAATTTGCACATATTTTATCGACTCCTTTTTTCAAATGTTCTGAACTCACCCTTGGAATTATAAATAACCGAATTGCTTTGTTTAAAGCAATCAAGGATTGAATAGTCGCCGTCAGAGGGCTGCATGCTTATAAAATCAAATCCGGGATGGGTATGACCGCTCCATTTATATCCCTGCTTAGCAAGGCTTTCGGCTTTTTCAATATCAATTTGTACCATTCTCGAATTGCCGCGGACGATAATGCGCTCTTTACCCTTGGTAAACATTGCAAACTCATCTCCTGTTTGCGAGGTGAGCGCGGATAAATCAACCATATTTACCGCTTTTTTATTTACCGTTATTTGGCTGTTAAACTCGGGAAGCAGAGAAAGAAGCTTTTTTTGCCTGTTGTTCAATTCCGAACCAAAGGTTAATATTGCGCTCGGCTTTCCTTTGCCCGTATGCCTTTGCTCTATAGGAGCCTGTATTGGTTTTTGAATTGAATCAACGGTCATTAATTTCACTTCCTGCTTTTATTATATCATTTTTCGGGAGATTGTCAACCTAAGTGCCGCATATCCGTTAAATTAGTGTTGACTTTTTGACAAATTTCCTATAGTATATTATTTGTAGGAATTTAGGTTTCAGGAGGAAGAAGATTTTGGATAACGCAAAAAAAAGTATGGATACTATAGTTGCCCTCGCAAAAGGCAGAGGCTTTGTATACCCCGGAAGTGAGATTTACGGAGGACTTGCAAACTCTTGGGATTACGGTCCCTTGGGCGTGGAGCTTAAAAACAACATTAAAAAGGCTTGGCTTAAAAAATTCGTGCAGGAGTCTCCCTACAACGTGGGGCTTGACAGCGCGATTTTGATGAACCCCGAGACCTGGGTCGCTTCGGGTCATTTGGGCGGATTCTCCGACCCGCTTATGGACTGCCGCTCCTGCAAGACAAGGCACAGAGCCGATAAGCTTATCGAGGACTATGTCGCAGAAAACGGTCTGTCGGATAATCCCGCCGCTATGAGCGATGAGGAAATGATGCAATATATTAAGGATAAGGGAATCGCCTGCCCTAACTGCGGCTCCCACGATTTTACCGATATTAGAAAATTCAATCTTATGTTCAAGACCTTTCAGGGCGTTACGGAGGACAGCTCCTCCACACTTTATCTCCGCCCCGAAACCGCGCAGGGCATTTTCGTAAACTTTAAAAACATCGCCCGCACCACCCGCAAAAAAATTCCGTTCGGCGTAGCTCAGATAGGAAAATCCTTCCGTAACGAGATTACTCCCGGTAACTTTATTTTCAGAATCCGCGAGTTTGAGCAGATGGAGCTTGAGTTCTTCTGCAAGCCGGGTACCGACCTTTACTGGTTCGAGTACTGGCGCGGCTTCTGCAAGAAGTGGCTTTTAGACCTCGGTATGACCGAGGAGCATTTACGTCTTCGCGACCACGATAAGGATGAGCTTTGCTTCTATTCAAAGGCGACTACCGACTTTGAATTCCTCTTCCCCTTCGGCTGGGGCGAATTGTGGGGCGTTGCCGACCGTACCGACTATGACTTAACCCAGCACGCCAACCATTCGGGTCAGCCTATGGAGTATTTTGACCCCGAAACAAACGAAAAATATATTCCTTATGTTATAGAGCCTTCCTTGGGCGCAGACCGCGTGCTGTTAGCCTTCCTTTGCGACGCCTACGACGAGGAGACCGACGAAAAGGGCGACGCCCGCGTAGTGCTTCGTCTGCACCCCGCGCTTGCTCCCTTTAAGGCGGCGGTTCTGCCCCTTTCCAAAAAGCTTTCGGAAAAGGCAACCGAGATTTTCGCCGATTTAAGCGCAGACTTTATGGTAGATTACGACGACGCGGGCTCAATAGGCAAGCGTTACCGCCGTCAGGACGAAATCGGCACACCGATTTGTATTACTTATGACTTCGACTCGGTAGAGGACGGCTGCGTTACCGTGCGCGACCGCGACACTATGGAGCAGAAGCGTATTCCGATTTCGGAGCTTAAAGCATATATTGCAAACGCCGTTAAATTCTAAATTTCGGGCGATAAGCCTGTGACTGAGGTATTAATATGACTTCTACCCAAATTTTATTAATGTCGGCGGAGCTGTTAGGCGGTCTTGCGTTTTTCCTTTACGGAATGTCGACCCTGTCCGACGGCCTTGAAAACGTGGCGGGCGGCGCGCTTGAGCGCACCCTTAAAAAGGTTACCCAAAACCAGTTTTTGAGCTTCTTTTTAGGAGCGGGAATCACTATTGCTATTCAGTCCTCATCGGCTATGACTGTAATGCTTATCGGTCTTGTAAACTCGGGGATTGTCGAGTTTTGCGACACCTTCGGTATGATAATGGGCTCCAATGTGGGAACCACCCTTACCGCCTGGCTGTTGAGCCTTACGGGCATAAGCGGCGATAATTTCTTTTTAACCCTTTTAAAGCCTATGACCTTTGCACCGATACTTGCTTTTGTTGGCATACTTCTGCGAATGGTCTCTAAGGAGGATAAAAAGAAAAATATCGGACTTATTCTTATAGGCTTTGCCGTGCTTATGACGGGTATGGACTTTATGAGCAGCTCTATGAACGCCGTTCGGGAGATGGAGGGCTTTCAGGATTTGCTCTTCGCCTTTAGCAGTCCGATAGTGGCGTTGCTTATTTCTATGCTCTTTACCGGAGTAATCCAGTCCTCCGCCGCTACGATAGGTATTGTTCAGGCGCTGGCGCTTACGGGAAGCATCACCTACGAAATGGCGATACCCCTTGTTTTGGGTGCGAATATCGGAACCTGTATCACAGCCCTTATTTCAAGCTTCGGCACAAATAAAAACGCCAAGCGGGTTGTGGCTATGCATATTTATGTAAATGTTATCGGCTCGGTTATCTGCCTGATACTCCTCTATATTGCCGAATTTGCGGGAGTAAAGCTTATATCTCAGCCCGTTACAATGATAGGCGTTGCGATGATTCACACCCTCTTCAACTTTGTAAACACCGTTATATTAGTTCCCTTCAGAAAGCTGATAATAAGGCTGTGTGAAATTACCGTCAAGAAAAGCGACGACAAAACCCATACCGTTTTTTTGGACGAGCGTTTGTTCAACAACACCGCCCTTGCGGTTTCGGAGTGCCACAGGCTCGCCTGCGAAATGGCGGAGCATTCAAGGGAATCCCTCTTGAAGTCTATTGACCTTATTTCCGCCTACAATTCGGAGGACGCGCGCTTTATCCGCGAAAAGGAGGAGCTTATCGACAAATATGAGGACAAGCTCGGCACCTACCTTGTCAGGCTCAGCAACAACGAGCAGTCGGAGAACACCTCCCACAACGTCGCCCGTATGCTCCACAGTATAGGCGATTTTGAGCGTATCGGCGACCACGCGCTTAATATCTGCAAGGTAGCGGAGGAAATGCACAGCAAGAATATTCGGTTTTCTAAGGACGCGATGGACGAAATCGCGGTTATCACCGACGCCGTTACCGAAATACTTAATATGACGGTCGACTCCTTTGTAAGCGACGATATTGAGGCGGCGTCCCACGTCGAGCCGCTCGAGCAGGTTATCGATAAGCTTAATAAGGAGCTTAAGGCGAGGCATATCAACCGTCTGCAAAACGGCGAATGTACTATCGAGCTGGGCTTTATCTTCACCGATTTGCTTACAAACTACGAGCGCGTATCCGACCATTGCTCAAATATCGCGGTTTATACTATGCAGCTGCCCACAGATATGCTCGATACCCATAAGTATCTCCATAAGCTTAAAAATTCCCTTAACGGCAGCTTTGTGGACGATTTTAATAAGTACAGCGAAAAATACCGTCTTAACAATTAATCTACATAGCAATGCCCCTCCTGTCGGCTTCGGCGGGAGGGCTTAATTACGGAGGCGCCAAATGAAACATCGCAAGCTTTCTCATATCAGGGTGATAACCCTCGGCTATCTTATTATGATAATAATAGGCACAGCGTTGCTTATGCTCCCCTTCGCCACAAGGTCGGGCGAGTGTGCGCCGCCTGTCACGGCGCTTTTTACCGCAACCTCTGCCTCCTGCGTTACGGGTCTTGTTTTGCAGGATACCGCAACCTACTGGTCACTTTTCGGTCAGCTGGTAATTATTTTCCTTATCCAGATAGGCGGTCTCGGCTTTATGACAATCGCCATTTTCCTTTTCAGGCTCATAAGCAAAAAGGCGAGCCTGCGGGAAAGGGCGGTTATGGCGGAGAGCATTAACACCACCCGAATGGGGGATTTTTCGCGGCTTATAAGGAAAATAATAACGGGAACAATTATTTTTGAGGGTGGCGGAGCGGTCCTATTATCACTCCATTTTATACGACAGCCGGACTTCGGCTTTTTTAAGGGAGTTTATTACGGCTTTTTCCACGCGGTTTCCGCCTTCTGCAACGCGGGCTTTGACCTTATGGGTATTTCGGGCGAGTATTCCTCCTTTACCTCGCTTTCGGGAAACGCTTTTGTAAATATTGTGTTAATGGTGCTTATAGTCGTCGGCGGTATCGGTTTTCTTGTGTGGGACGATATTACCGTTTGCCGTGCGAGCTTTAAAAGGTTTTCCCTGCACACAAAAATCGTACTTTGCGTAACCGCGATTCTGATTTTCGGGGGAGCGGCATTGCTGTATGCCTTTGAGCATAATAATTTAGGTAGTGATATGACTGTGGGCGAGGAGGTTTTGGCGGCGTTTTTCGGCTCTGTCACCGCGCGAACCGCGGGCTTTAATTCGGTGGATACCGCGTCGCTTACCCCCGCCTCAAAGCTTATTACCATTATTTTAATGTTTATAGGCGGGTCCTCCGGCTCTACCGCGGGCGGCGTTAAAACCACTACTATAGCGGTTATTTTAGTCTTCTTAACCGCGGGGCTTTCGGGGCAGGATAACATCCATTTCTTTAAAAGGTGCATTAAGGAGGACACCCTCAGGAGATCCGTAATTATAATCTCAACAAATATGCTTCTTGCACTTACAGGCGCTGTGGTGCTATGCGGCGCGCAGGGCTTCAGCATTACCGACTCCCTTTTTGAAACGGTTTCGGCAATCGGCACCGTCGGTATGACAACCGGCATAACAAGGGACTTGAATTTACTGTCGAGACTTGTTATAATATTTCTAATGTACTGCGGTAGAGTAGGCAGTATTTCCTTTGCCGTTTCCCTTTTTGAGCGCAGGAAGCCTCCTGTTTCGTATCCTGAGGAAACGGTCACGGTAGGATAATTTTTATATGAGGAGATATTAAAATGAAATCCTTTCTTATAATAGGTTTGGGCTCGCTCGGCCATCACCTTTGCAACGAGCTTTCAAAAAACGGTTGCGAAATAATGGCGGCGGATATTAATGCGGAAGCGATGGAGGATATAATGACCTCGGTTGTAAGCGCCAGAGTCTGCGACTGCACCAAAATCGAGGTTCTTAAGACCTTCGGGGTAGAGGAGTTCGACGCCTGCTTTGTCTGCATTGAGGACAGCTTTCAGGCTTGCCTTGAGATAACCGATTTGCTTAAGGAGCTTGGCGCTAAAAAGGTTTACAGCGTTGCAAACCGCGATGTTGAGGAGAAGTTTTTGCTTCGCAACGGAGCGGACAGGGTGATTTACCCCGAGCGGGATATTGCAAGCCGTATAGCCGGTCTCGAAAGGGCCGCAAATGTCTTTGACTGTATTAATATTTCCTCGGAATACTCAATTTTTGAAATTGAGCCGCTGGATAAATGGCTCGGCAAAACGGTAATGGATTTGGATTTCAGAAACAGGTATAAGCTGAATATTATCGCGATTAAGCGGGAGGGACGAATTATTCCGATTTTCCGCCCCGACTATGTATTTACCGCGGGCGAGCATCTGCTTGTTCTCGGTCATAAGGACGAAATGCGCCGTGTTTTTAAGTAAAACGGCGCATTTCTGAGAAAAAAATGATTTTAAGCTCAAAAAATACGATTTTTTACTTGACTTTGCGCCGTAATTATGGTATATTAGTTAGGCGCTGAAAAATGCTGGTGTAGCTCAGTTGGTAGAGCAGCTGATTTGTAATCAGCAGGTCGGGGGTTCGAGTCCGTCCACCAGCTCCATTAGCTGAGCCGATTTAGACGGACGCTGAATTTAATGTGCGGCGCTTAAATTTAATATGGGAGAGTTCCCGAGTGGCCAAAGGGGACAGACTGTAAATCTGCTGCTTTCAGCTTCGATGGTTCGAATCCATCCTCTCCCACCATTTTAAAAGACCGCTTTATTAAGCGGTTTTTTCTTATTTTTCCTTTATTTATGCGGTCTGTGGTTATTTCAATTGATAATTTAATTATCATAAATCTAAAGTTAATTATCAATTTTTTATAACCAAAAGTGCCACGAAAATTGCCACGAAAATCACACAACAATAAATAAGCCCCGCTCATTTAAGAGCAGGGCTTTTGTTATCTGCTATTCTTCCTTAACCTCCGGCAGACCCGCAACGCTTGTAAGAAGCGAGAGAAGCCCTGCTAAGAGCGAGGCTGAGATAACTACCTTCCAATCCACCGCCGACAGTACTGCCGAAGTTCCTATGGTTGCAACTGCTGTCTGTGCCACGGTTTTAACCGCGCGGACAGCCGCCGCCTTTGACCATTTTTCAAAGCTCTTGTTCATATGTAACCCTCCTTTAAAATTTAATCTGTATACCGTCGATTTCCTGACCGAGAATACCCGCATAGCCGTTGTTATTATCGCTTTCGGAATAGCCCGTGACCCACGGTAACCACTTGTTAGAGCGGCGAAGATGTACTCGGTAGTAAAGCTTCGCGCCCGCGTCGGTCTTAATCATAAGCCCGTCAATCGGTCTGTTGAACAGTCCCGCGTAATCGGCGCGGTTTGCGACCTCGGGCAACCACTTGCCGCCCTTGTAAT
>JBJEOE010000044.1:0-61982 GCA_051880555.1 Acutalibacteraceae bacterium | reverse complement strand
TTATTTTATTTTTGCTTAATTAATCCGCCTTTGAAGTTGCTGTGTTTTTTTACAGTCCCTTTTTTATATCACTATTTAATCAGGCGGGTCCAGCCGTATTTATCGTCAAGCTTGCCCCACTGAATACCTGTAAGGGTATCGTAAAGGTGGTGTGTAACCTTGCCGATTTCGCCGTTGTTTATTACATACTTAACGTCCTTGTAGCAAAGCTCGCCTATCGGGGAGACAACCGCCGCAGTGCCGCAGCCCCAAGCCTCCTCGAGCTTGCCGTTCTTAAGCGCCTCGCCCAGCTCCTCAACGCTTAAAAGCCGCTCGTTTACGGTGTAGCCCTCGTCCTTTAAAACCTCAATGCAGGACTTGCGGGTAATACCGGGGAGAATTGAGCCTGTAAGCTTAGGAGTTACAATCTCGCCGTCGATTTTGAACATAACATTCATAGCGCCGACCTCTTCTATGTACTTGCGCTCAACGCCGTCAAGCCAAAGTACCTGCGAGTAGCCCTTTTTCTCGGCGCGCTCGCCCGCGCGGTTGCTCGCCGCGTAGTTGCCGCCGCACTTAGCGTAGCCCGTGCCGCCCCTTACCGCGCGCACGTCCTCGTCCTCAATCATAATCTTAACGGGGTTAATGCCCTCGGCATAATAACTGCCGACAGGCGAAGCGATAATAACAAACTTCGCGTTATGAACGGCGTGAACTCCCAAATTCTCATCATTTCCAAACATAAAGGGACGGATATATAGCGAGGTGCCCTCAGCCGACGGGGTCCAATCCTGCTCTACGCCCACAAAGGTATCCAAAATCTCGAGCGCGTCCTCCTCGGGAATCTGCGGCAGGCAGAGCCTTTCGGCGGAGTTGTTCATACGGCGAATGTTCTCTATCGGGCGGAAGAGCTGAACCCTGCCGTCCGCACGGCGGTATGCCTTTAGTCCCTCGAAAATCTCCGAGCCGTAGTGTAGTACGGTAGAGGCGGGGTGGAGCGAAATGTTTTCGAACGGTACGATTCTCGCGTCGTGCCAGCCCTTGTCCGCCGAGTAATCCATAATAAACATATGGTCGGTAAATATTTTGCCGAAGCCCAGTGTGCTGCTGTCAGGCTTTTCCTTCGGAGCAGTAGTTTTTGTGATCTTGATTTCCATTTATAATTCTCTCCTTTTGCGAAAACTCGCACACAGTTTCGGGTTTTACAATCCGTTATCTTATATAATACCGCGCCGCTCCCGATTTTTCAAGGCTTTAAAGCGTAAAACTTTAAATTTTCAAAATATTTTTTTGAATTGACGGCGAATATGCTTAATTAGTCTTATTTCCAAAGGCGAAAAGCTTAATTATAACAAAGGTAACAGGCGCTCCCGCCGCGGTGGCAAGCACCGTCGCCCAGAACTGATTTATCTGCAAAACGTTGATGGTAATAAGGCTTACCAAGGTGTAAATAATAAAGTTGGGCACATACGAAAGCAAGAACCTCCAATACCGCTTTAAACTAAGACGGTTTTTGAAAACGATTATGCTGTTTAGGACATAATTAATCGTAAGCGAGATAAAATAGCCTATGTACGCCGAAATATTTTCCTGTATTTTAAAGTGCGCCAACCACGAAAAAAACGCGGTATTAAAGGTATTGATGATTCCTATGAGACAGAAGCCGATAAACTTTTTGCTTAAAAACGTGCGCTTTAACCCCGTAAAAAGTCTTAACACCGACCTGCCCTCCCTATTTTTGTATTACGATTAATACTACCACAAAACAATGAAAAAGACAAGCTATTTATAAAAAGAGCATAAAAAAATCCGGCTTGCGCCGGATTTAAGCTTACTGCCGGTTCATTATTTTTTTAACCTGCGGCAAACGGAAAAGAATCACCGCGGCAACGGTGGTTATTATAAGCTCAGGCAGCATATAAAGACCGTTGTAGGCAAGGGAATAAAGCACGGGACGGTTTGTAAATACGCTTCCGAAAACTTCAAACTGCTCAAGATTCTTGAAGATAACAACGCCGGATAAGAAATGGCTTAAGAATCTTAAAACAATCGCCAAGGCAACGCCTGCGCAAATGCCTGCATATCCCTTCTTGGCAAAAATTCCCGCTATTCCCAAAATCGTAAAGGCAACTATGTAATCGAGCAGTATTGTGCCGACAAGCATAACAGGGGTAAGTCCCCAGCCTAACAGACCGTCTAAAGCAATTCCGAGAATAAGCTGAATCAGCGAATAAACGAAGGCGCTTCCGAAGCCCCATTTAAGACCAAGCATAACCGAAATCATAACTATCGGCAGCATACTTAAAAGGGTTACCGAGCCGCCGAGCGGCATTTTAACCACCTTGATAAGGCTAAGCACCGTTGCGAGAGCTACAAAAATCGCGCTCAGCGTGAGCTTGTAGACATACTTTTTTGACATTTCCATTTTTTCTACACTCCTTCGACCGCTTATGCGGTCTTATTAAAATTCTGCAATCCCCCTGCGAATAAAAAAACCGCAGGCAATTAAGGCCTGCGGCAATACAATAACGTATTTCCCTACGACGGCATTATCCGTATCAGGTCACAGGTCGAAGTCATAGCAAAAAGCGGACTTCCTCTCAGCCTGAGTTTCATCAAGCTCCCTAAAATTGCAAAACGATTATAGCACCAAAGCGGCAACCTGTCAAGCAAAATTATGCCCCGGAGCCGTTTTTTCTTACTTTTCAAACGTCAGCGCCCTTATATTTGCGCTTTGTCGCCATTCCCCCGCGAATATGCCTTTCCTGCTTATTTTTTTCAAGCACCTGCTTTACCCTGCGGTAAAGCTGAGGATTTTCGTGCATTAAGCGTTCTGTAACGTCCTTGTGTACGGTGCTTTTGCTGATTTTAAATACCTTTGCGGTCGCTCGCACGGTCGCGCCCGTGTCTAAAATGTACTCTCCGAGTATTTCCGCCCTGTCCTGCGTGGCGTCTTTCATAGAATCAACTCCCCTAAGCGCGCTGTAAACACGCGTAAAAACTAATAAATTCCTATGCGCTTATGGGGAAAAATATGCCTGTCCGCCTTGGCAGAGCCTTAATACAGCTAAACGGGTCCGCATTTCTGCGAACCCGTTTTTTATACTCTGTACTAAATTTAATACGCCTTGCCCCAGTAGAGCATATGCTTTGCCTTTTTGCCGCAGCAGACGCATTTGCCGTCCAGCTCCTCCTGCTCGAAGGGAATACAGCGGGAGGTTACGCCGGCATAATCCTTAAGCTTGTCCTCGCACTCGCGGTCGCCGCACCACATAGCACGGATAAAGCCAGGCTTATTATCGGCGATTTCCTTCATTTCCTCAAGGCTGTGCGCGTCAAAGGTCATATTCGCCCTGCGCTCCAGCGCCTTATTGTAAAGACCGTCGTGAACCGCACCTAAAAGCTCGGCAAGCTTTTCTTCAAGCTCGTCAAGTGAAACAACCGTCTTTTCGCCGTTGTCGCGGCGGACGATTACACAGCTGTTATTCTCAATGTCCTTAGGTCCTAACTCTACTCTAAGCGGAACGCCCTTCATTTCATACTCGGCAAACTTCCAGCCCGGCGACTGCTCGCCCGCGTCGATTTTCGCGCGGCAGACCTTTTTCATTCTCTCGTAAACCTCATTAGCCTTGTCGAGAACCCCCTCCTTATGGGAGGCAATCGGGATAAGCACCGCCTGAATCGGGGCTATCGCGGGAGGGAGAACAAGTCCGTTATCGTCGCCGTGGGTCATAATAATCGCTCCGATAAGGCGGGTGGAGATTCCCCACGAGGTCTCAAACGGGGTTACGGGATTGTTGTTTTTATCGGTATATTCAATCTCAAACGCCTTGGCAAAGCCGTCCCCGAAATAGTGGGAGGTGCCGCTCTGGAGCGCCTTGCCGTCGTGCATTAACGCCTCTATGGTGTAGGTCGCCTCGGCACCCGCGAAGCGTTCCTTTTCGGTCTTCTCGCCCTTGATTACCGGAATACACAAATACTCCTCCGCAAATCGAGCGTAGATGTTAAGCATCTGCACCGTCTCCGCCTTTGCCTCCTCGGCGGTGGCGTGAAGGGTGTGACCCTCCTGCCATAAGAACTCGCGGGAGCGCAGGAAGGGGCGTGTTGTCTTTTCCCAGCGCACAACACTGCACCACTGGTTGTAGAGCTTGGGCAGGTCGCGGTATGAATGTACTATATTCTTAAAGTGGTCGCAGAAAAGGGTTTCGGAGGTTGGTCTTACGCAGAGCCGCTCCTCTAATTCCTCCTCGCCGCCGTGGGTTACCCACGCAACTTCCGGCGCAAAGCCCTCAACGTGATCTTTTTCCTTTTGCAAAAGGCTTTCGGGAATAAACATAGGCATATAAACGTTCTCGTGACCCGTCTCCTTGAACATACCGTCCACAATATGCTGAATATTCTCCCAAATCGCGTAACCGTAGGGGCGGATAATCATACAGCCCTTAACCGAGGAATAGTCGATTAAGTCTGCCTTTAAAACAACGTCGGTATACCATTTAGCGAAATCCTCATCCATAGAGGTAATCGATTTTACCAGTTTTTCTTTAGCCATTTCGGGAAGCGCAAAGGCGCTCCGCGTCCCACCTTTCATATCCGTGTAGCGTAATAATAAAACTATTATAAAGCAAGTCGAATAAATTTGCAACATTTTTTAACAATTATAAAGCTTTTTTAAAAAAAGCATAAAAATCTATTGACAAACGCACGATAACAACATATTATTTGTTTATCGACTTTTTTAGGCTTGCGGCACATCCACGGGCTTATTACGGTAATTTTCAGGAGGAACATATTATGGTATTTGAAAAAATTAAAGAAATGCTGGCAGACCAGCTTGATGCGGACGTGGAAGAAATGACAATGGAAACCGACATTGCCGACGATTTGGGAGCGGACAGTCTTGACGTAGTGGAGCTTTTAATGTCCATTGAGGACGAGTTTGACGTTGAGATTCCCGACGAGGAAATTGAAAATCTCAAAACAATCGGCGACGTTGTTGAATATATCCAGAACAATATGTAAAAAGCTTAACAGGGGCTGTCACAAAAGACAGCCCCTGCTCTTTATTATGTTATTCCGCTTTATCCTTCATATTGTAAAGCTTTTCAATACAGTCCGTACAAACATTATAGCCGCCAAACTCAACGCTGTCCGCCAGAGAGTCGCAGAAAATGCAGGTCGGCTGGTACTTCTTAAGCACAACCTTATCTCCGTCCATATAGATTTCAAAGCTGTCAACGTCATTTTCGACCTTTAACTGCCTGCGGATTTCCTTGGGGATTACAACGCGTCCCATTTTGTCAACCGCTCTTATCATACCTGTAGATTTCATTTTCTTTATACCTCCTTTTTGGTTTACCTTATTTTAACATATTTAGTCATAATTTGTCAATAACATAATTCAACAATTCATTGTTTGTTTACAAATTATCCCAATGTATTTTTTCGGCGCCGTTCTGTTCTAAAATTGCGTTGGTTTTTGAGAAATGACGGCAACCCAAAAAGCCCCTGTAAGCCGAAAGGGGGCTTGGGTGGGAGGTGCAAAGCTTGTAATGCGCGGGATTGGTAATTATTCCCGCCTTTCTTTCGGCATTCGCGCCCCAAAGCAGAAAAACAACGGGATTTTCTTTTTTGTTAAGCTCCGAAATAACGCGGTCGGTGAATATTTCCCAGCCCTTGTCCTTATGGCTGTTGGGCTGACCCTCCCTTACGGTTAGCACCGTGTTGAGCAGCAGCACGCCCTGCTTTGCCCAGCCCGTAAGCTCCCCGTGGGGCGGCATTGTTACCCCTATATCGTCGCTTATCTCCTTATAAATATTTACAAGCGAGGGCGGTAGGGTTACGCCTTTTTTGACCGAAAAGCAAAGCCCATGCGCCTGACCCGCCCCGTGATACGGGTCCTGACCTAAAATAACCGCCTTTGTATCGGAAAAGGAGGTATATTTAAGGGCGTTGAAAATATCGTGCATATCGGGATAAATACGCCGCGAGGAATACTCGCTCTTTAAAAACTCGTGAAGCTGTCTGTAATACGGCTTCTCCCACTCGTCCGCCAGTATTTCGTCCCAATCGTTGCCTAATTTAACCGTAAAAAGCCCTCCCTATTATCATTTAACAAGCCGCCACCAAAGCAGTGCCGCCGCCTGAAGCGGAACGCCTATGCCCAAAATTATCCAGATATTATAATTAAGGAACTGCAAGCAGAAGCACAAAAGCAGAGACCACATAAGCGCCGAAACGATAAGGAAAAAGAGCTTTTTCCTGTGCCAGATAACGTCGAAAACGATAGTCACGATAAGGGAGACCGGCACCGCCCAGCAAAAGGTGATCCAGGGCTTAAGTCCCGCAAAAATATTGCAGAAAATATAAATAACCGTAGCGGTAAGCCAAACGCAAAGCACCGACAGGAGTGTGATAATGTTATACTTTTTTCTAAGGTGACGCGGCAAAATCGGCTTAGCGGATTCCCTGCCCGCGATATAGTCGAGACTGACCCCGTAAAGCTCGCCTAACTTATAAAGCACCTCAATACCGGGCAGCGATTCGCCCTTTTCCCACTTTGACACCGCCTTATCGGAGTAATTAAGCTTTTCGGCAAGCTCTGCCTGGGTAAGTCCGTTCTTTTTACGAAGCTCGGTTATATTTTTAGCTATAATAAAATTCAAGTCTTTCATACCTAAATTATAGCATAGATAAAAATATTAGTCAATTTAAAACTGTTCGCACAAACGTTCTTTTTTAGTTGAATAACGGCGTGAAGTTTGTTATAATGAAATTATTAGGCGGTGAGAAAATGGGTAAGGCAGAGGATATTATAAATAGCGTTTTATCGGATAGAAAGCTTGAAAAAGAAAGGGTTTACCGTGACGAGCCGCTTATTTTCACCGCCTCGCAGATGAAAAGCTACACCCCGCCCGAATACGCCGAAATGCAGAGGGTAGCTAGTAGCAGAAAGGGTATGTTTATGTCCTCGGCGGAGCTTTTTTACAGGCAGGGCAAGGTAATGGAGGATTTCTCTGAAAGCTTTGACCGCCCGGTGAGCTATACCCGCCATTTCCCGACCTACCGCGATATGAGCATACCGCAGTTAAGGAGTTATTTTTCGTGGCGCACGGCAGTACGGCGGGGCGAGATAAAGGCAACCTCCATTTCCTACGCCTTTATTTATATCTATGAGCTTTTAAACCTTATCGGGGTTTCCTCGCCCGAGGAGGGGTTTTTAAAGCTTAAGGACTTTTCCGAAAAATACGCTTCCCTTGATATGCGTATAAAGCCGTATACCGACGTTTGGCTTGCCGACTTTGCGGCTTATTACGCTCTGCCGCCGCAAATAACCGAGGGACTTTGCGGATTAAAAAACGACAGCGCGCTCCTTTGCCTTATGAACTACAAAAACGAACCCCCCCAAAGTCTGCTTTGTGCGCTTGACTGCTTTTCGTCATACCGACTTGAAAATTCGTCCTTTTATAAAAAACACCCCAACGAGACCGCCGATACGGTTTACAGGCTTTTTTGCTCCCTTTTCGACTACTATGACGGCAGGGAGGGCGGCGATATTTTTATCCGTCTTTTTGCAAAGCCGTTCAAAGAAAGGCATTTTATTTTCCGCTCGGCGGTGTTTTTCGAGCAAAAGCCCCACCCCGATTGCTTTTATAAGCTTAATGAAATATTAAACTACACCTGCAAAAACAATGAATGGTATGTAATGCGGTTTTTACCGATTAAGGATAAGGCGGGCAAAATCGGCGCTCTGCTTAAAACCGCCGACTATTATTTGCGGCTTAGGTACGGCTTAAAATCCTCCCTTAAAAAGGCAGAGGTTTCCGCAGACTTTGAACAGCTGATAAAAAACGCGGTAAATGCGCAGTTTAAAGACAAAATTGAGCGCGAAAAGTCCGTTATCAGCATAGATATTTCAAAATTACAGGGCATTCGCGACGCGGCGGAAATAACAAGGGGCAAGCTTATTGTGGAGGAGGAAGAACCCGAAGACCTCCCCGCTCCCGAGCCGACCGCTAAGGAAGAGCCGAGCGACAGCGGCATATTAAGACCGCCGCTTAAAGAAATATTAATCGCAATTATAAGGGGCGAAAACGCCGAGACTGTTGCAAGAAAAAGCGGCATAATGCTATCGGTCGCGGTTGAAGAAATAAACGAAACCCTGTTTGACGATTTCGGCGATAACGTGATTGACTTTGACGGCGACACACCGATAATAATAGAGGACTACGAAAACGAGCTGAAAGGAATGTTTAATATATGAAAATACCCAAACGAATTGCCTCAGCGATAATAAATTCCCTAAAGGGCGGGGTTGTGCCGAGGATAGGACTGCCCTATATTACAGTAGGCAGAGAGACCGAAATCGACGCCTTTCTGCACGATATAGGCATAATCGAGGAGGGCGGCGCGTCCTTCCGCTTTATCGTGGGAAAATACGGCAGCGGCAAGAGCTTTCTTTTGCAGACCGTCCGCAATTACGCTATGGATAAGGGGCTTGCAGTCGCCGACGCAGATTTGTCCCCCGAACGGAGACTTCAGGGTACAAAGGGTCAGGGACTTGCGACATATAAGGAGCTTATCCGAAATCTTTCGGTCAAAACCCGACCCGAGGGCGGGGCGCTCACCCTTATTCTCGACCGCTGGATAAGCGGCGTTCAGACGGAGGCTATGAACGAAAATGACCTCCCCTTTGAGGACCCGAGACTAAAGACAGCCACCGAAAAGAAAATTTCCGAGGTCATTTCTTCCCTTAACGAGATGGTGCACGGCTTTGACTTTGCAAGACTTCTGACCCTTTATTACAGGGCGTATACCGAGTGTGACGACGAGCTTAAGGCTAAGGTTGTAAAATGGTTCCGCGGGGAGTACGCCACCAAAACCGAGGCAAAGGCGGAGTTAGGGGTTAATATAATTATCACCGATGACGACTGGTACGAATATATAAAGCTTTTCGCCGCTTTCCTTAAAAGAGCGGGTTACGGCGGACTGCTTATACTTATTGACGAGCTTGTAAACATCTACAAAATCCCCAACGGCATAACAAGGCAGTACAATTACGAAAAAATACTTACAATGTATAACGACACCCTGCAGGGCAAGGCGCAGTATTTAGGCATTATAATGAGCGGCACGCCCCAATGCGTGGAGGATACCCGCCGCGGGGTTTACAGCTACGAGGCGCTAAAATCCCGCCTTACCGAGGGGCGGTTCGGCAAGGGCGAGGTCAAGGATATGTTAGCCCCCGTAATAAAGCTTTCGCCCCTTACCTATGAGGAAATGCTGGTGCTTACCGAAAAGCTTGCCGACATACACGCACAGCTTTTCGACTATTCCCCGCGGCTTACTGAGGAGGATTACATCACCTTTATAAAGACCGAGTTTTCAAGAATCGGCGCGGACAAGGCTATTACCCCGCGCGAGGTGATACGCGACTTTATTGAGCTTTTGAACATAATTTATCAGAACCCCGATATAAGTATAAAGGAGCTTTTAAGCTCGGGAGAGTTCGGCTTTTCCGCGCCGACAGAGAGCGCGGAAATAAGCGAGGAATTTGCGGAGTTTGAGATTTAGATATGGATATTTTTAACCGATACGCACCCTTTGTTCAGGATTATATTTACCGCAACGGCTGGGAATCCTTAAGGGCTATTCAGGTCGCGGCGGGGGACGCGATATTTAATACCGATAAAAATGTACTGCTCTGCGCCTCTACAGCTTCGGGCAAGACCGAGGCGGCGTTTTTTCCGATAATTACATTATTTTCCGAGGACCCTCCGAGCTCTGTGGGAGCGCTTTATATAGGCCCGCTTAAAGCCCTTATAAACGACCAGTTTTTGCGCCTTAACGAGCTTTGCAATGATGCCGAAATACCCGTCTGGCATTGGCACGGGGATGTTTCACAGTCGCATAAACAAAAGCTTTTAAAAAATCCGTCGGGCATTTTGCAGATAACCCCCGAGTCCTTAGAGGCGCTGTTACTTCGCAAGCACGCCTTTATTCCAAAGCTTTTCGGCGATTTGCGGTTTATCGTGATAGACGAGGTACATTCCCTTATGCGGGGCGACCGCGGCGGGCAGACCCTCTGCCTTATAGAAAGGCTGTCAAGGCTTGCGGGCGTAAATCCTCGCAGAATCGGACTTTCCGCTACAATAGGCGACCCTGTCGGCACGGGGGAATTTTTGGCGGCGGGTACGGGCAAGGGTACGGTTATCCCCAAAATCGAGACAAAGGGAATAAAATGGCGGCTTTCAATGGAGCATTTTTTCACCACCGTAGGCGCTGAGTCGGGCGAAGACCAAAACGCCCCCGCCCTGCCCGCGCTTGATATGAAAACCGATACCGCGCCCGAAAATTCCGACCCCGGCTTCGGCTATATTTTTGAGCATACCAAAGACAAAAAATGCCTTGTTTTCGTAAATTCAAGGGAGGAGTGCGAGGCGGTAACCACAACGCTCCGCGGTTACTGCGAGGCGCGGCACGAGCCAGACCGCTTTCTTATACACCACGGCAACCTCTCCGCCTCCTTCAGGGAGACCGCCGAGGCGGTTATGAAGGACGACGAGCAGAATATGACCACCGTTACCACCGCCACCTTAGAGTTAGGCATTGATATAGGAAGACTTGAGCGCGCCTTTCAGGTAAACGCGCCCTTTACGGTTTCCTCGTTTTTACAGCGAATGGGGCGCACAGGCAGGCGCGATCTGCCGCCCGAAATGTGGTTTGTAATGCGGGAGGAACAGCCCGAGGCGCGGGCGCTATTGCCCGAGACAATGCCCTGGGAGCTTTTGCAGGGCATAGCACTTGTTCAGCTTTATATCGAGGAGCGGTTTGTGGAGCCGCCCAAAACCGACCGCCTGCCCTACAGTCTACTCTACCACCAGACAATGGCTACCTTAGCCTCGTCGGGCGAGCTTACCCCCGCCGCACTTGCGCAAAAGGTGCTGTCGCTAAGCTATTTTCACAGAATTACTAAGGAGGACTATATAATTCTCCTTAGACATTTATTGGAAACCGAGCAGATAGAGCGCACCGAGGAGGGCGGGCTGATTGTAGGGCTTTCGGGAGAGCGGCAGACCAATTCCTTTAAGTTTTACGCCGTGTTTAAGGAAAACGAGGAATACACGGTAAGGAGCGAATCCGAGGAGTTAGGCACAATCGTAATGCCGCCGCCCGTGGGAGAGAAAATCGCTATCGCAGGTCACGTTTGGATTGTAGAGGAGGTTGACCGTAAGCGCCGCCTTGTCTACTGTACTAAGGTTAGGGGAAAGGTTCCCGCCTATTTCGGGCAATGCCCGGGGGACATTAATACCCGCGTGCTTGAACGTATGCGGGAGGCTTTAAGTGAGGAAAAAAGCTACCCCTATTTAATGAAAAACGCGGTTGCAAGGCTTAGCGAAGCAAGAAGCGCGGCTCGGCTTTCGGGGATTACGCATAAGCCGCTTATTAACTTAGGCGGCGATATGTGGTGTCTTTTCCCGTGGCTCGGAACATATGCGTTTCTGGCAATCGAACGGTTTTTAAAGCTTAAATGCGCCGAAAAGCTGGGGCTTTCCGCCCTCGATTCCGCTCGTCCTTATTTTATCGAGTTTAAAATGAAGGCAACAAAAGAGGAGTTTTTCAAGGTGCTTGCCGAAACGGCGAAACAACCGATAGAGCCCTTGGAGCTTGTCTACCCCGGTGAAGTTCCGCTTTTTGAAAAATATGACGAGTTCGTCCCGCCCGAGCTTATCAAAAAGGGCTTTGCATACGGTATTTTAGGAATTGATGAAATGAAAGAAAGAATCTTAGGCTGGGAAAAATCTTTGCGTAACGATAAATAAAAAAGCCTTCCCCTTGAGGGGAAGGCTGAGAGTGTCGATAAACTATCATTCGCCTCCCTCTGACGAGTGAGGTGGCACGGCTTTGCCGTGACGGAGGGAGAGAAAATGCTTTAATAAAGCCTTTTCCAACTACCCCTCAGTCACCTATGGTGACAGCTCCCCTGACAAGGGGAGCCTAAAATAGGCTTTTTCGACAGACTGGCCTTCCCCTTGAGGGGAAGGTGTCACGAAGTGACGGATGAGGTGTTAATGCGGTTTAATATGTCAGCACACACTCCTTCAAAGTTCCGATTAATATCAAGATTTGAATATCTTAAAACGGTAATTCCCAGACCCTTTAAATATTCGTCCCGCCGCATGTCTCGGCATTTTCCCTCTTCTTCGTAATGCTGTGAGCCGTCAAGCTCGATTGCGATTTTTGCGGACGCGCAATAGAAATCCACAATATAGTCGCCGATTACCTTTTGACGGTTTACGGTATTCGGTAAATTTTTCAAAAAATCATACCAAAGCCGCCGTTCTTCCTTTGTCATATTCTTTCTTAGCGACTTTGAAAATTCCGTCAATTTCGGATTGTTTGTTTTGTTCATTAAAACACCTCATCCGCCTCGCGTTGCTCGGCACCTTCCCCCCAAGGGGAAGGCTTTTTTGTCGGTTCTATTCCTTGAAGGCAGAAATCAATTCCTAATTCCTAATTCCGAATTAGTCCTCCAAATCCTTACCGCAGCAGCGCTTATACTTTTTGCCGCTTCCGCAGGGGCAGAGGGCGTTTTTGCTTACAGCACCCTTACCCTTTACGGTCTGGGGCTTGTCGCCTGTCGAGGTTTCCTCGGCAACCTTTTCCCGCTTAACCTCCTCGTCGCGGCGAACGCGGACAGAAAGCACCAGCTTTGAGGTCTGCTCGCGGATTGTGTTGGTCATAGCCTCAAACATATCGTAGCTGTCGTTGCGGTACTCAACCACGGGGTCATGCTGACCGTAGGCGCGAAGACCTATGCCCTGACGGAGCTGATCCATAGCGTCGATATGATCCATCCAGTTTGTATCAACCGAGCGCAAGAGCATTACCCGCTCAATTTCGCGCATAATGTTGCTTCCAAACTCTTCCTCGCGCTTTTCGTACCTTGCGTGAGCCTCTGCCTTTAGCTTATCGGCAACCTCCTCCCGTGAGGTGTTGCCTAATTCTTCAGGGGTAAAGTGGAGGTCGGTCGGCTCTGTAATCCAGCCTAAGAAGTACTCGCGAAGACCCGTCAAATCCCAGTTATCGTGAACCGCGTCGTCGGCAAGATAAATCTTGCAGTACTCGTCAACCGTCTCGTCAATCATTTTAATTACGGTGTCCTTAAGGTTTTCGCCGTCAAGCACCTTGTTTCTCTGGGTGTAGATAAGCTCGCGCTGTTTGTTCATTACGTCGTCGTACTGCAGGACGTTCTTACGGGTAGCGAAGTTCATGCCCTCCTTCTTCTTCTGCGCGCTCTCAATCGTGCGGGATAACATTCCGCTCTCAAGCGGGGTGTCCTCCTCGACCTTTAATGTATCCATCATAGTGGAGATTCTCTCGCCGCCGAAAAGTCTCATCAAATCGTCTTCGAGAGATACAAAGAACTGGGTGTTACCGGGGTCGCCCTGACGTCCCGCACGTCCTCTTAACTGGTTGTCGATTCGTCTTGAATCGTGGCGTTCGGTGCCTATAATGCAAAGTCCGCCCGCTTGTCTTACCTTTTCTGCCTCGGGGGCGATTTCCGCCTTGTATTTATCGTAATATTCCTTGTATTTTTCACGCGCCGCGATAATGTCGGGATCTTCGGTTTCGGCGAAGCCGGTCGCCTCGACTATCATTTCCTCGCTTAGTCCGTCGTGGCGAAGCTGTGCCTTTGCAAGATATTCCGCATTACCGCCGAGCATAATATCGGTACCGCGTCCCGCCATATTGGTGGCAATTGTAACCGCGCCGAATTTGCCCGCCTGGGCGATAATTTCAGCCTCTTTTTCGTGGTGCTTTGCGTTAAGCACATTGTGCTTAATACCGCGCCTTTTAAGCATACCCGACAAAAGCTCCGACTTTTCAATCGTAACCGTACCCACAAGCACAGGCTGACCCTTTTGGTTGCAGGCGATAATCTTGTCGATAACCGCGTTAAACTTAGCCTTTTCGGTCTTGTATACAACATCGTTTTCGTCTACTCTGGCAATCGGCTTATTTGTCGGGATTTCGATAACATCGAGCTTGTAAATCTCTTGGAACTCTGCCTCCTCGGTCATAGCCGTACCCGTCATACCCGAAAGCTTGTTATATAGCCTAAAGAAATTCTGGAAGGTGATGGTGGCAAGGGTCTTAGACTCGCGGGCAACCTTTACGCCCTCCTTGGCTTCAATCGCCTGATGGAGTCCCTCGTTGTAGCGGCGGCCGTACATAAGACGTCCCGTGAACTCGTCAACGATTATAACCTCGCCGTCCTTAACAACGTAGTCAACATCCCGCTTCATAACGCCGTGGGCGCGGATTGCCTGATTTATGTGGTGGGCGATAGCGATATTCTCGCTGTCGTTAAGATTGTCAATATTGAAATATTCCTCCGCCTTTTTTACACCCGAGGCGGTAAGGGTGGCGGTGTGCGCCTTTTCGTCCACAACGTAGTCGCCGTCATAGTTGGTGTCCTCGTCGCTCGCCTTGTCGTCCATTTCCTTTACCTTTACCATTTTAAGGCTTAGTGCAAAGCGGTTTGCGGCGGTGTAAAGGTCGGTGGATTTATCGCTCTGACCCGAAATTATAAGCGGGGTTCTCGCCTCGTCTATCAAAATCGAGTCAACCTCGTCGACGATCGCGAAATTGTGACCGCGCTGAACCTTCTGCTCCTTGTAAATTACCATATTGTCGCGCAGATAGTCAAAGCCTAACTCGTTGTTGGTGCAATAGGTAATGTCGGCATTATAAGCCGCCGCCTTTTCGTCATGATCCATACCGTGAATAATAAGTCCGACGGTAAGCCCCATAAAGCGGTAGAGCTTACCCATCCATTCGGAGTCGCGCTTTGCAAGGTAATCATTGACCGTAACAATGTGTACCCCCTTGCCCGAGAGCGCGTTCAGATATGCGGGGAGGGTTGCGACAAGGGTTTTGCCCTCGCCCGTCTTCATCTCGGCTATTCGTCCCTGATGAAGAATTATGCCGCCCAAAATCTGTACCGGAAAGTGGCGCATACCAAGCACCCTGTCCGCCGCCTCACGGCAGGCGGCAAACGCCTCGGGCATAATATCGTCAAGGGTCTCGCCCGCCGAAAGCCTATCCTTAAATTCGGCGGTCTTATTCCTAAGCTCCGCGTCCGAAAGCGCCCTATACTCCTCCTCGTAGGAAAGCACCTTATCCCTAATGGGTATTATTCTTTTAATTTCCTTTTCGCTGTAATTGCCGAAAATCGCCTTTAATATGTTCATTTTGCTACCTCTTTACTTAAAATATATTTTATCGTTTTCGCGGTATAGTCCCAAGCTTAGTGTAATATTGTTATCTCGGTCAATAAAAACCGCCTCGGTGTTCGCGGTATTATTAATGATTTCAAGACCGCTCTCAGTTCCCAAAAGCATACACACGGTGGAGAGCGCGTCACAGTCGGTTGCACTTTCGCCTATAACCGTGACCGCCGCTAATTCGTTTTCCACTCCGTACCCTGTCTTAGGGTCAAGGATATGGTGATAAATTTTACCGCCCGTCTCAATATAACGCTCGTATATGCCCGAGGTCACCGCGCATTTGTCGTGAAGCTCTATGCTTGCGATAACCGAATTATCAAACGGCTTTTTAATGCCGATATTATATTCGCCTATCATACAAATATTGCCGCCGAAATTAACAAGCGCCCTTTTTACGCCCTTTTCCTTAAGATACTCGGTGGCTTTATCGGCAATATAGCCCTTGGCAATGCCGCCTAAGTCTATCTGCCTGCCGTTTAAAGAAATTTCGCCGTTTTTTATTTCAATGCTGTGGTAATCGACGTTTTGAAGCGCCTCGGCAATCTCGTCCCTGTCAGGCACCACCTGATTTTTAAAATCCCACAGCGCCGACACGGGGGCTACCGTAATATCGAATTTGCCACCCGACAAATCGGAGTAATAAAGCGCCCGCTCGACGGTTTTAACGGTATCGGCAGAGACCGAAACAAAGCCGTCGGTATTATTGAGCCTGTAAACGTCGCTGTCCTTTGCGGTTTTGCTTAGGGTGCGCTCTAAATTTTCGCACAGCGAAAAAGCACCGTTTATAATATCGTCTCCGCAGTCGGCGGTGACGGTACAGACGGTGTCAAGCAAAAACCGTGTTTCTGAATTTTCCGTTTCTCCCGAATTGCAGCCGCAAATAAGGAGCAAAATCAATATCATCGGCAGCGTTACGTTTTTTTTCATACCCTTTATTATACAATGACTTTCTTTTTTTGTAAAGGTGTGTTAAAATAAAATATACCTGTTTTTTGTATTCGAGGTGCGAAAATGCTGAAAAAAGGCGATATTTTTATAATTATTACGGTTTTGGCGTTGGCGATTGCCTCCTCGGCTTTGCTTTTTTTCGGAAAAGGCGAGGGCAGAACCGTTATTGTAAAGGAAAATAACGGGGTAGTTTATAAGGGCTCGCTTTATGAAAATAAGGTAATTGAGCTTCGTAGCAACACGGTCGAGATTAAGGACGGCACGGTTACGGTTACAAAAGCCGACTGCAAAAATCAGATATGCGTTAATCACGCGGCGATAACCAAAAGGGGAGAGAGCATAATCTGTCTGCCAAACGGGGTAATCGCCGAGATTGAGTAGGTGGAAAAAATGGCAAAAAAAGTTGCGCTTTACGGCATTTTAACAAGCCTTGCGCTGATTTTCGGGTACATTGAAAGCCTTTTTTCCCTATCCTTTATAGCTCCCGGGGTAAAATTGGGGCTTGCAAATTCTATTGCCCTTATTTTGCTTTGTTACGGCGATTTCAAGGGCGCGCTGGCAGTAAATATAACCCGCATTTTGCTTTCCGCGCTCCTTTTTTCCAATCCGTTTTCGCTTGTCTTTTCACTTACGGCAGGACTTATTTCGGTAGTGATAATGCGGCTTTTATCGGGTCTTAAAAGCGTTTCGGTTATAGGCTTTAGCATAAGCGGCGCGGCGGTGCATAACTTAGTACAGCTTACGGTAGCCTCATTGCTTTTCGGGCGGGCTGTTTGGTATTATCTGCCCTTTTTGCTTGTCTCTGCATTATTAAGCGGCGGCATAATCGGAATATTATCTTCAATTATTTTCAAAAAACTAAAGACAAATATAAAAATATAGTGTATAATAAGATATTATATCAAAGAGGTGCTTTTAAATGTGTGGCTTTACGGGCTTTACCAATTTTATAAAGGACGACGGCACGGTGCTTTCCAAAATGATGGACCGCATTGTTCACCGCGGACCCGATTCTGCGGGACAGTTTGTGGACGGTGATATTGCGCTGGGCTTTAGAAGACTGAGCATTATCGACCTTGCCGAGGGCGGTCAGCCGATGTTCAATGAAGACAAGTCGTTAGTTCTGGTTTTCAACGGCGAAATATATAATTTTAAGGAGCTAAGACAGCAGCTTATCGCGGCGGGGCATACTTTCTCTAACAATTCCGACAGCGAGGTACTTCTCCACGGCTTTGAAGAGTGGGGTGAAAGCTTAGTGCCCATGCTTCGCGGAATGTTCGCCTTTGTAATTTTCAACAGGCGCGACCGTTCCCTCTTCGGCGCGCGGGATATGTTCGGGATAAAGCCGTTTTACTATACATTTATGGGGCAGAGCTTTATTTTCGGCTCAGAAATAAAGTCCTTCCTTGACCACCCCGACTTTAAAAAGGAGCTTAACGAGGAGGCGCTCAGCCACTACCTTTCCTTCCAGTACTCCCCGACAGAGGAAACCTTCTTTAAGAATGTCTTTAAGCTCCCGCCCGCCCATTATTTCACCTACAAGGACGGTAAAATGGAGAAAACCCGCTACTTCCGCCCCGATTTCAAGGCTCAGGACGGGGTGCTCGAATATTTCGCCGACCTTACCGACAAGGCGGTGCGCGAATCGGTAAAGGCGCATAAAATTGCCGACGTTGAGGTAGGCTCCTTCCTTTCAAGCGGTATTGATTCAAGCTATATCGCCGAGGCGGCTCAGGTTGACAAGACCTTTACCGTCGGCTTTGAAAGCCCCGACGGCGACCGCTATAACGAGATTCACTTTGCAAAGAAATTTGCCGATACAATAGGGGTCGAGAATATTTCAAAGGTGATTACCCCCGAGGAATATTGGGACGCCTTCCCCGAAATTCAGTACCATATGGACGAGCCGCTCGCCGACCCCGCCGCAATAGCCCTATATTTTGTAAGCAAGCTTGCAAGCGAGCACGTTAAGGTGGTTATGTCGGGCGAGGGCGCCGACGAGCTGTTCGGCGGCTACCGCATTTACCAAGAACCGATAACCCTTACCGCATACGACAAGCTCCCCTTTGCTGTTCGCCGCGTTATTAGCAAAATCTGCGAGCGTCTGCCGCAGAAGCACGGAATTAATTATCTTGTCCGCCGCGGCAAGACGATTGAAGAGCGGTTTATCGGCAACGCCTCGATATTCAGCGTAAAGGAGCGCAACGCCCTTTTAAAGAGCGAGACCGCAAAGCGCGCCGCCGCACCGAAGGTACTGTGCGACAAATTCTACAAAGAGGTCGCCGACAAGGACGACATCACCAAAATGCAGTATCTCGACATTAATATGTGGCTTATGGGGGATATTCTGCTTAAAGCCGACAAAACGAGTATGGCAAACTCCCTTGAGCTGCGCGTGCCGTTTCTTGACAAAAAGGTGTTGGAATTAGCCGAAACCATACCCCTTAACTGCCGCGTAAATACCAAAACCACTAAGCTTGCCTTGCGCAAGGCGGCAGAAAAGACCCTGCCTAAGCTTACCGCCGAAAAGGATAAGTTGGGCTTTCCCGTGCCGATTCGCGTCTGGCTCAAAGAGGATAAATATTACGACAAGGTAAAAGCCGAGTTCACAAGCGAGACAGCCGAAAGGTTCTTCGATACTGCAGCGCTTGTTAAACTGCTTGACAACCACCGCGCAGGCAAGGCGGATTTGAGCCGCAAAATCTGGACGGTTTACACATTCCTTGTATGGTATAAGGAATTTTTCGTAAAATTGTAAATTTAGATGTTAGATGTTAGACGTTAGACGGCGGGAGCAAGCCCAGTCCGAACATTATTCATTATTCATTATTCATTTTTCATTCTTCATTAAACAAAAGGACTGCCGACCGGCAGTCCTTTTGTTGTTTTGGGGCTATGAAGCCTTTCTTGTTATAACCGCTTCGCCGTTTTCCACGGTGTCGGCTGTGATTGTGATTTCTGTAATCGAGCTGTCCGACGGCGAGGAAAACATCAGCGGCTGTAAAACGCTCTCTATTATAGAGCGAAGTCCGCGCGCTCCCGTCTTGCGCTCGATAGTAAGGTCGGCGATTTTTTGAAGCGCGCCGTCATCAAACACAAGGTCGATATTATCCATTTTGAAAAGCGCCTGATACTGCTTGATTATCGAGTTTTTAGGCTCGGTCATAATTCTTATAAGGGTTTCCTTATCCATTCCCTTAAGGGCGGTTATGACGGGCAGGCGCCCTACAAGCTCGGGTATCATACCGAACTTCACCAAATCCTGATGTGTAGCGGTCATAGAAACCGCCTGCGCCTCAAGGGACTTAGGCGACTTAACATCCGCGCCGAAGCCTAAGCTGCTGCCCCCCATCCTGCGCTCGATAACCTTTTCGATTCCGTCAAACGCGCCGGCGCAGATAAAGAGAATATTGGTTGTGTCAATCTGGATAAACTCCTGCTGGGGGTGCTTTCTTCCGCCCTGCGGGGGAACGTTAGAAACCGTACCCTCCAATATTTTAAGCAGAGCCTGCTGAACCCCCTCGCCGCTTACATCGCGGGTGATAGACGCATTTTCCGACTTGCGGGCAATCTTGTCGATCTCGTCAACATAAATTATTCCCCGCTCGGCACGCTCAATATCGAAATCCGCCGCCTGAATAAGGCGTAGCAGAATATTCTCCACGTCCTCGCCGACATAGCCCGCCTCGGTAAGGGTAGTAGCGTCGGTAATCGCAATCGGCACGTCGAGTATCTTAGCAAGGGTCTGGGCGAGGAGGGTTTTACCCACGCCCGTCGGTCCTAACATTAAAACGTTGCTCTTGCTTAATTCCACATCGGAATTGTCATTTTTAAAAATACGCTTATAGTGGTTGTAAACCGCCACCGCGAGGGTCTTTTTAGCGTCGTCCTGACCGATAACATAGCGGTCAAGCTGCTCCTTAATCTCCTGCGGCTTAGGCAGAACAAACTCCTCTGCCTTTTTGTTTCTCCCGCGCTTTGAGGGGGCGGTTTCGTCGTCAAAAAGCAGGGTGTTGCAAAATTCAATACAGTTGTCGCAAATATAAACGCCGGGCCCCTCTACAAGCCGTGTTACCTCGTCCTGAGTTTTGCCGCAAAACGAGCAGCGTATCTCCCTATCCTTATCATTCGGCATCTAAATACCTCTATCTCTTGGAAATTACTTTATCGATAAGCCCGTACTCGGCAGCTTCGGCGGCGGTCATAAAGTTATCGCGCTCGGTGTCACGCTGAATCTGCTCTAATGGCTTGCCTGTCTCGGCGGCTAAAATCTCGTTGATATTAGCCCTTATTCTCTCGATATGGTGGGCGTGAATAAGAATATCGGTCGCCTGACCCTTTGCCTGACCCAAGGGCTGGTGAATCATAATCTCGCTGTTGGGGAGAGCCAAACGCTTGCCCTTTGTTCCCGCGGCTAAGAGGAACGCGCCCATGCTTGCCGCCATACCCATACAAATGGTGCTTACGTCGCACTTAATGTACTGCATAGTGTCGTAAATAGCCATACCGTCGGTAACAGAGCCGCCGGGGCTGTTAATATAAAAGCTTATATCCTTATCGGGGTCCTGACCCTCAAGATAAAGCATCTGGGCGATAATTACGCCCGCCGAAGCGCTGTTCACCTCGTCGTTAAGCATAATTATACGGTCGTTTAAAAGTCTTGAAAAAATATCGTAGGAGCGCTCGCCCCTGCTTGTCTGTTCCAGTACGTAGGGTACTAATGTCATATCCATAAAAATACCTCCGTTTTAATATATTATAAAATGATTATGGACGGTATGACGGTTTTATAATCAAAAAGCATTAAGCCCGATACGGACAAAACGCCTTTCGGGCTTAAGAAAGCTTGTTAATTATTCTTCGGAGCTTTTTTCTTCTGTTTTCTTTGCGGCTCTTTTCTTAGCGGGCTTTTTTTCAGCCTTTTCCTCGGTCTTTTCCTCTACCTCGGTGATAACCGCGTTTTCCTTAATAAAGTCGATAGCCTTGCCTACCGCCAAATCCTTGGAGATTTCCTCAGCGGGGATAGCCGCCTTAACCTTTTCAAGCTCTACGCCGTAATTCTCGGCAAGCTTAGCATACTCGGCTTCAAGCTCTTCTTCATTAGGAGTAATGTTTTCAAGCTCGACAATCTTTTCAAGCGCAAGACGGAACTTAACCTGACCCTCAGCCTGCGGACGGAAGGACTTTTTGAAGTCGTCGATTGTGGAATTGGTATACTTAAGGTAGGTTTCAAGGTTAAGACCCTGACTCTGGAGTCTGTAAGCAAATTCCTCAATGCTCTGCTCAAGACGGTTTTCAAACATAGCCTCGGGGATTTCGCCCTTAATGCTGTCAACAATCTGCTGAACAAGGTCGTTTTCAACAGCCTCGTCCGCCGCCTTGGTCTTGCGCTCAAGCGCCTTCTTTTCAAGGTCTGCCTTAAGCTCTTCAAGGGTCTCAAACTCGCTTACGTCCTTTGCAAACTCGTCGTCAACCGCGGGAAGCTCGCGAACCTTAATCTCGTGAAGCTTTACCTTAAATACCGCTTCCTTGCCCGCAAGCTCCTTAGCGCCGTAATCCTCGGGGAAGGTAACGTTTACGTCGAACTCGTCGCCGATATTCTTGCCGACAATCTGATCCTCAAAGCCGGGGATAAACTGACCCGAGCCTAAGGTAAGGGAGTGACCCTCTGCCTTGCCGCCGTCAAACGCTTTGCCGTCGGTAAAGCCCTCAAAGTCTATAATAACGGTGTCGCCGTTTTCTGCGGCGCGATCCTCAACCGATACCATTCTCGCGTTTCTTTCAGCCATAGAATTAATCTCGGCTTCAACCTCCTCGGGGGTGACCTGAACGGCGAGCTTTTCTGCCTTTAAGCCCTTATATTCGCCGATTTCGATTTCGGGATAGGTGGTAACCGAAACCTTGAAGTCAACGCCGTCCTCCTTTGAAATGGAGACCATTTCAAAGTCCATCTTGTCGTTGATAACCTTAAGACCCGATTCCTTGATAGCGTCCTCTACAAGATCATTGTAGAGAAGATTGAGCGCGTCCTCAAAGAAAATTTCAGAGCCGTAGAACTTCTCGATAAGGTGAAGCGGCGCCTTGCCCTTTCTAAATCCGGGGACGTTGATTTTCTTTCGGTTTTTCTTGTAAGCCTCCGCAATAGCGGCGCGGAACTTTTCACCGTCAACGGTAATTTCAAGCTGATGCCTGTTGGTATCAATCTTTTTTGTTTCTTTTAAGCTCATTTTTATACCTCCGCATTGTAAAACGCCCTTTACTCGTTTTACAGTAGTTCAAATTATTATATCACAAATTAAATATTTTTTCCACATATTTTTTTAATAATCTGTAAATTCGTAAAAAATCAATATATCACGCGACAAAGACGGGCGTAAAATCAACGCAATCACACGATATAAGCTTAAATTCCACGCCTTCGTACTCCTTAACTGCGTGGTTATTGCCCGCGCCGTGGATATGCCCGTGATAGACCTTTTTTATCCCGTGCTTTTTTATTATATCGAATATTTCTCCGCAGACCGCGCCGCCGTATACGGGGGGATAATGCAGGAACACTAAAACCGGAAGACCTGTTTTTTCGGCGGCGGTGAGCGATGTTTCAAGCCGTCCCGCCTCGCGAGCGAGGATTTTTTTGTTGGCGGCATCGTCATAAAACCAGCCCCGCGTACCCGCTACGGCAAAGCCCTCGGCGACTGCGCAGTTATTGTAAATAATATCTACCGAGGAAAAACCGTTTTCGCTAAAAAACTCCTTTAGCTTTTTTGCGGTGCTCCACCACAAATCGTGATTGCCCTTTAATAGGAGCTTTTTACCCGGGAGCTTTTCCAAAAATTCAAAATCTTTTTTGGTTTCCTCTAATTTTAGTCCCCACGAAAAATCGCCCGGAAGTATTACCGTGTCGTTTTCGGTAACAAGCCTTGACCAGTTGGCGAAAAGCCGCTCGGTATGGTTATCCCAGCCCTTAAAAATATTCATAGGCTTATCGGTTCCGAAGGACAAATGCAAATCGGAAATTGCGTAAATACTCAAAGCCGCGTTTCGCCCCCTTTTTTTTAATTTTTTTTACATAATAAAACCGTTTCGGCGCATACTAAGCTTGACCTTTTAAAGGTCGGAAAGGACTTGATTAATTTGTCAGATTGTACTTGTGAAACCAAGCTGTGCGTAGCGTGCGACGTTAAGAACTGTGTTCATCATACCGTGGACGATATGTGCTCTGCCGGCAAAATTCAAGTTGGTCACGGCGAAGCGTCGACCAGCAGCGACACCCGCTGTGACACCTTCAGAGCGAAGTAAATATTTCGTTCTGTAAAAAACGGACCGACTGACTTAGGTGAAAATCTCAAAACAGAGGCCCCCTTGCCTAAAGGGTGACTCCCCACAATGTGGGGAGATGTCACGAAGTGACAGAGGGGACCGACGCTGTCAGCGTCTGTCAGCGAAGCTGACTGGGGGATATTAGACCTATAAAAACCTAAATATATCCCTCCACCGCCGTTCGGCGGTCCCCCTCCCTTTAGGCAAGGGAGGCTTTTTTATTTTATTTTAAGCGCCGTGTAAACCGCGTCGAGCATTTTATCCTTGTTGCAGACCTCGTTAAAGCGCACCTCGGCGTTTTCGAGCGCCTTTATCGGGGCGGGAATCTCGGTCGAGGTAAGCTCGGAAAGCAGACGGACGTTGCCGAACTCGCTGTCGGTCTTCTTGTCTGTAACGGCGGTAAGCACGCTGTTTGCAAATTTATAGGGCGAGGCGGTGGAGGCAATAACCGCGGGTCTTTCGTCCCCCGTATTAGCCTTATACTTCTTATAAACACCTACCGCGACGGCGGTGTGGGTATCGCAGAGATAGCCGTACTCCTTAAACATATCGCCGATTGTAGCGAGGGTTTCCTCGTCATCACAGCATCCGCCGTAGAAAAGTTCGGACATTTTTGCCTTTATCTCGTCTGTAACCTTAAACACGCCGTTTGCCGACAAATCCGACTGCATTTTCGCAACCGCCTTATCGTCACAGGCAGACAGCTCAAACAACATTCTTTCAAGGTTGCTGGAAATAAGAATATCCATAGAGGGGGAAATGGTGGTGTAGAATTTGCGGTTGCGGTCGTAAACGCCGGTGTTTATAAAGTCGGTAAGGACGTTATTGGCGTTGGAGGCGCAGATAAGCTTCTTTATCGGCACGCCCATTTTCTTAGCGTAATAGGCGGCTAAAATATTGCCGAAGTTACCTGTGGGAACAACCACGTTAAAGCCGTCCCTTAAATCCTCGCCGCGGGATATTAAGTCGCAATAAGCAGATACATAATAAACAATCTGCGGAGCAAGTCTTCCCCAGTTAATAGAGTTTGCGGAGGAGAACTGCATATTATGCTCGGCTAATTTTTCCTTTACCGCATTATCAGTGAATATTCTTTTAACCCCTGTCTGGGCGTCGTCGAAGTTGCCCCTAATAGCGCAGACGTGTACGTTTTCGCCCTTTTGGGAATCCATTTGAAGCTTTTGCATTGGGCTTACACCGTCGCTGGGGTAAAATACCATAATCTCGGTATCGGGCACGTCCTTAAAGCCCTCAAGCGCCGCCTTGCCGGTATCTCCCGAGGTGGCGACTAAAATAACCGTCTTCTTGCCCGCCGCGGTCTTTTTAGCCGAGGTGGTAAGCAAATAGGGCAAAAGCTGGAGCGCCAAGTCCTTAAAGGCGCAGGTAGGACCGTGCCAAAGCTCCAAAATATTCGCGTTGCCGCCGACAACCGAGATAGGCGCGGGCTGTTCGTTGTCAAAGCTGCCCGTATACGCGCCCTTTACGCAGTAATCGACCTCGTCCTCGGTAAAATCGTTAAGGAAGAAGCTTAAAACATATTTCGCCCTGCCGATATAATCAAGCTTGCCCAAGGTCTCAAAGTCCTTTTCGGTAAGGCTCGGGAAGGTATCGGGCACGAAAAGTCCGCCCTCGGCGGAAATGCCCCTTGCAATAGCCTCGGCGGCGGTGACCTTTACCGATTTATCTCTTGTACTAACATAATTCATATCCGTTGCTCCTGTTTTTCAGCATTATTCTTTATTTTATTATATCTAACGTCTTTTGTCAAAGGTTTCAAGATAATTTTCCGCGTTTTTATAAAAAATTTTATCGAGAAGCGTCTCGGAAAGCCCTTTTTCGTGCAATTTCGCGCGCAAAAGAGGAATTTTTGAAATATCGCAAAGCTCCGCCGCCATATCCGCGCCGTCAAAATCCGAGCCTATAGCTATATTATTTTCCATTCCAAGCTCCAGCAAATGATAAATATTTCTATAAAGCCTGTCGAAAACCTCGCCGCCCAAAAATTTAGGATAAAGGCAAAGCCCTACTATCCCGCCCTTTTGGGCAATAAGCTTCAGCTGATTATCGCTAAGGTTTCGCGGGCAGTCAAAAACCACCCTACAGTTTGAATGGGTAGCTAACGGGTAATCGGCAAGCTCGACCGCCGAATAAAAACTTTTTTCGTTAAGGTGGGACAAATCGCAGAGCATTTTAAGACCGTTCATCTCCCGAATTACCCTTTTGCCGAAATCGGTTAATCCCTTATCGGTTTTACTGCCGCCCGCTATGCGGTTTTCGCCGTTCCAGGTGAGGGTTAATATTCTTACGCCGTCCTCTTTCAGAGCATAAAGGCGGTCGGTATCCTCCTCTAACACCGCCCCGCCCTCCACCGAAAAATAGGGGGTTAAATTATCGGGCTTTTTACTAAGCTTTTCCTTAAAATCCCTTAAAATCGCCTTATAAAGCCTATACGGCTCGTCTAAGTCGTCCCTTATCCAGACGGCGAAAACCTGCTTCCAGTTATCAAAAACCGCTCCCTTTTCCCCCGAAACGGCAAGGGAATTTTTGAGAAAATCCTGTTTTTTAAAGCAACATTCATACGGCGTATCGCAATGCAGGTCAAAATAATTCAATTAAAACACCCCTAAAAAGCGTTTTTGATATAATTAAGCCTATACCCGTCCGTACCGTCGGTTTTCTTATAAACCGTGACCTCCGCTACGTCAAAGCGGGGCTGGAGCTCGGTTTCGTACTTTGTTAAAAAGTCCTCTGCGGTTAAGATTATTCGCCTTTGCTTGTGAAAATCCACCGCCTCGACAGGGGAGACAAGGCTGTCCTCACGGCGGGTTTTAACCTCCGTAAAAATTATATATTCCTTATTTTCCGCGATTATGTCAATTTCGCCGTAGCGGCAATGATAGTTGCGCTTTATTATGCTAAATCCGTTTTTGCGTAAAAACTCTGCCGTCAACCGCTCGCCCGTGCCGCCCGTTTTGCCGATATTCATACCGTCACCCTAAAATCTTTTTAAGAAAGGAAAGGCGATGTATCGGGGAGGGGCCGTACTTTTTCAAAAGCAAGGTATGCTCCTTTGTGCCGTAGCCCTTGTGCTTTTTAAAGTTGTACTCGGGGTATTTTTCGTCGTATGTAAGCATTAAGCGGTCACGCGTGACCTTTGCAAGCACCGAAGCCGCCGCCACCGACATTGACTTTGAATCCCCCTTAACCACCGTGGCGCAGGGTATTTTTATATTTTTAGGCACTCGGTTGCCGTCTATCAGGGCGAAATCGGGCTTGACCGAAAGCCCGTCAATCGCGCGGTTCATAGCAAGAAAGGTCGCCTCTAAGATATTCACGCTTTCTATCTCTTCAAGCGTGCCGTAGGCTACACAGTATGCGACAGCCTTTTCTGTTATCTCATCATACAGCCGTTCTCTTTTCTTCTCGCTTAACTTTTTAGAGTCGTCAAGCCCCTCGATTACGGTATCGGCAGGCAATATAACCGCCGCCGCGCAGACAGGCCCCGCAAGGGGACCTCTGCCCGCCTCGTCAACTCCGCAAATAATATTAAAGCCGCTTGAAACGGCGGCTTTTTCATATTCGTAATCAGGCATTTTATCATACCCTTTCCAAGGTTATTCGTCCTATTTTACAGGTTCTGTATTCCTCAAGGAGCATATTTGCCGCCCTTTCGGTATCGGTCTCGCCGCCCCTTATTAACATACCGCGCTTTTTGCCGACCTCGCACAAAAGGTCATAGCCGTCCCCGCTCAAATCAAGCTGACCGTAGCGCGCGGTAAGCTTTTCGGGAGCGGTACTTTTCAGAAGCTCCAAAAGCCGCATCGCCAAAAGCTCGGTATCAATAATATTGTCCTTAACCGCACCGGTAAAGGCTAAATGCTCGCCGACCGTCTTATCCTCAAACTTAGGCCACAGCACGCCGGGGGTATCTAACAGCTCTAACTGCTTATCAATCGTAAACCATTGGTTACCCCTTGTAACGCCGGGACGGTTTTCCGCTTTAGCCTTGTTATTGCCCGCGATTCGGTTAATAAAGGAGGACTTCCCGACGTTCGGAATACCCACCACCATTACTCTGAGCGGCTTTCCTACCATTCCCTTTTCGGCGTAGTACTTAAGCCTGTCGGCAAGGGCGGTTTTAACCGTGCCTTTAAATAGATTTATCCCCTTGCCCGTTTTACAGTCGAGGGCTATAGCGGTAATCCCCTCGGCTTTATAGTATTTAATCCATTCCTCGGTGGCTTTTTCGTCCGCCATATCGCACTTATTAAGAAGAATAATAAGCGGTTTTTCCCCTATCAGGCTTTTAAGCTCGGGATTGCGGCTGCTTATGGGTATGCGCGCGTCCACCACCTCGGCGACCGCGTCTATAAGGGGGAGTATCTCCTTAATTTTGCGGCGGGTTTTCGCCATATGCCCGGGGAACCACTGTATATTTTGTGTTTCGCTCATTTTGAAAGGCTCCCTATACTGTTAAAGGGGAAGATACGGAAAACGGCGTGACCTAACACATAGCGAGTATCAATAAGCCCGCCCTCGCCTATACGGCTGTCGCGGCTGTCCATAGAGTTGCCGCGGTTGTCGCCCAGCACAAATATATACCCCTCGGGCACATAGAGCGGAAACTCAACGTCATACTTTGTTGTGGTCGGCATTTTGGCATACGGCTCGTCAAGCTTAACCCCGTCTACCGAGACCACGCCCCGTTCAAAGTCAATATCCACCGTCTGACCGCCTACCGCGATAACGCGCTTAATAATAGGCTCCTTGCTTGTCGCCGCTTCCTCAACCGAATTGTTCGCGTTTCTCGAAACAACCACTATATCCCCTCGCTCAGGGGTATAGCCGAGGTTTGAAATGATAACCTTATCGCTCGTAAAAAGGGTGTTTTCCATAGACTCGCCCTTAACGGTTGCAACCCTGAAAATAAGGCTGAAGATAATCACCACCGCGATTATGGCGGTAGCAAGCACGTCAAGCCATTCAAAAACCTCCTCCGCTAAGGTAGGCTTTTTTTCCTCTTCGGGAGCCTCGGGCAAATTTTCGGCATATTCCATATCCACTTTAAAGCCGCCCTCCTCGCCGTTTCCGACAAAAACAGTAGTATTTTCGGTTTTTTCAGTATTATTAACGCCGTACATACTAATACCTCTAAACTAATTTGGTTCTATTCTAAATGTTGGGGTTTAAAGGGATTTGCCTTCCCCTTGAGGGGAAGGTGGCGGCGTCAGCCGTCGAATGAGGTGGAAATCCGGAAATAAATACGTAGTTTATTTTATGGTGCTTAACGCGGTCTACACCTCATCAGTCACTTCGTGACAGCTTCCCCTCAAGGGGAAGCCAAGAAACACCCCAACATTCGCAAAAGAACCTTAATTTAAGCAAAAAGGGAGAACAGCAAAAGCCCGTTCCCCCTCTTAAAGCCTTATTAACCGATAAGCTCTTTAACCTTAGCCGCCTTGCCGACTCTGTCGCGCAGGTAGTAAAGCTTCGCTCTGCGAACCTGACCCTTGCGTACAAGCTCAACCTTGGCAACGCTGGGTGAATGTATCGGGAATACGCGCTCAACGCCTACGCCGTAGGCTACGCGGCGAACGGTAAAGGTTTCCGCAATACCGCTGTTGTTCTTCGCGATAACAGTACCCTCAAAGATCTGGATTCTTTCCTTTTCGCCTTCCTTAATTCTTACGTGAACCTTAACGGTGCTGCCGATAAGAATTTCGGGAACGTCCTTTTTGAGCATATCTGCCGTAAGTTCCTTAATAGCGTCCATCATTTTTCCTCCTTAATTAATTCCAGACGTTCTTACCCCAAAATGGACAGAGGACCGTCCGCTTCAATGTCGATTTTCGGCAATGAACCCACCCGTAAGGCTCGGGTGAAATCAAATGCACAAGGGCTTAAAACGGCGCAAAATACCCTGCCGTTTTAAGCAGCCTTTATATTCTAACACAAACCCGCAAAAAAATCAAGTATTATTTTGTAAGTGTTCCGCCGTCGCTTTTTAAAAGGATTAAAATATCCTCCTCCTCTTTTGTTACGGCGTTTATATAGACGAGTATTTCCCGCCCGTCCTCGGTAAGGCAGACAAATTCATAGCACCGCTTTTCCTCGCCGCCCTTGGTCGGAATAAGCGCAAGCGCGGTTTCGCGAATCTTCAGGTGTTCGCTTACGGTCTTCGCCGCCTCCTCTGCCGATACCGCCGCGGTTTCAAAGGCGCGGTCGGTGTGGTTTGTAAGGTAGCCGCTCGCCTCGTAAAGCATTATTTCCCCCGTGTCCATTGCAACCCCCACCTTTACAAGGTCGGTATAACAGATGGTCTTGCCGTCAAGGTAGGCAAAATTTATAACGCAGACCCCCTCGTCGGTGAAAAAATAGGTTTCGGTAAAGCCGCCCATTCCTATTCGTTCAAGATACCTTTTCGCCTTCTCTACCGCCTGTGCGTGTTGGAGGACGTAGTCCCCTATCTCTCGGCTTTTGCGCATATAAACCGCATATCCGCCCGCACGGCTTATTGTTACGCTTACATTCTCCCCCGAAAATCGGTAGGTTGGGATTTTACCCTCCACCGTACCGTCCGATGAAAGCTTATCTACTTCGCACTCGGCTGTTTCGGCGGCTTTTTTAAGCGCCTCCTCCTCGGTTATTGCCGCCGCGTTTTTAAGCATTAACGGCTCTTTTTCTAAAATATGGTCGGAATAGGGTCCGTCATAGACAAGGGTGGGGTAGTCCGAAAGGCTGTCTTCGAGGTTATCAAGGGCGGCGTTAAGGGAATTTTTATCCACCTGTTCCTCAAGCTTATTGTCCAAATCGTCCGCCCACGCCGACGGATTATCGTAGGCTATCGAGGAATTGCCCACCGCCTCGGAAATTTTTTGCGCGGTATTTTTAAGCACGGCGATATTTTGGGCGTAGTCGCCGCTCGGCTCCTCCCCCGAAACAAGGCTTTTAGAGACCGCCATAGCGTAATTTCCCACCTGTGACAGAAAGCGGTTTATAACATCAAGATTATCCCCCGCGGGAAGCTCTGCAAGGGCGCTTTTGGCGCTTTCCGCCTCGGTTAAAAGCTGTGCGGACATCCGGATTAGCTGTTTTGCCGTGGTTACATACTCCGCCTTTTCAAGGATAAGCGAGATATTGTTAACGCTTGAATTAAGCACGTCAAGCGAGCGGGAATAATTATTCTGAATTTCAAGCCTGTACCTTTTTAAGTCCTGCCTTGCCCGCACCGCAAAGACAGCCGCGACCAGCACCGCCGCTATGCAAAAGGATATAAGCCTTACGGCATTGCGTGTTTTCATAAAACTCCCCTCCGTTTTTACATATTATTGCCTTTACGGAGGGGAATTATCAAATTAAATCTCTCGCTTTTTGTAAAAGACTACCGACAGATACCATGAAAGCCCGTAAACCTCCGCCGCGGCTAGGCAGACGATAGGCAACGCCGCAAAAAGCCGTATATCATAATTAAGCCTTGACCTGAAAACACTTGACGCGGCAATGCTTCCCATAAGGGCTAACGCTGCGCCTCCGCCTACACATGTAACAAACGACGCCTTCTTAATGCCGTATTTAAAGATACAGGGCAGGGTTACAGAGGAAAAAATACAAGAAACGGTGAACATCAGAGCGACAAACAAAATAACCTCTCCCCCGCTAAGCGTACCGTACACGCATATTTTCACCGTCTGCATTATACCTATTAAAAGTATTATTATAATCTGTAAAACGAGAGTGATAAAATATTTTCCCGATACTATCTGCGCTTTGGTATAGGGCAAAGCGCCGCTGTATCTAACCCAGCCGCTCTGCTCATCGTAGCTGAGGAGAGCAACCGGCAGCATACCCGACAAAAAGCAGGGGTACATCATAATAAAAGAGTAATCATCCATAAAGGCGGTTGCAACAATGAAAATCGCAATCACAATCAAATATCCTTTAAAATACTTTTTTATCATATATAAATCCTTAAGTAAAAGTCCTTTCATACAAACCCCCATAAATATTAAAGCTCCCGCTTTTTGTAAAAGACTATCGACAGATACCACGAAAGCCCATAAACCGCCGCCGCGGCTATGCAGACAATCGCAAACTTAAGCTCCGTTATCGCGATTCCTGCCATTATAACAATATTTGTTATAATAAAAAGTGTTGCAATAATTAAGCCGTAAATGACCGCTGTCATTTTCAATCCCCTTGTGCCGAAACGGAATCTGATAGGGTAAAGGCCATAAGTAGCAGAGCTTAATAAGAAAAGCATTGAGAGGTACATTAAATACTCTCCGAGCGAAAAGCCACCCTTAAAATTCATAGCCACAGCCTGTGCAACCGCCATCGACAAAAGAAATGAAATCTGTACAACTGTGGAGATTATATATCTTGCCGACACTATCTGTGCCTTTGAATAGGGCAGTACGCCGATATATCTGCTCCAGCCGCTTTTATCATCCTCTGCGAATAATGCAATTAAGATAGAGCTCCACATAACACACGCAGAAAACGACGAACACATCGCAACTTCCCGTCCGGGTAAAAGGAAACACAAAAGGAAAAGCGCCTGTGTAGTAATGTATAACTTGCAATTTTTCTTAACTGCATAAAGCTCCTTAAGCAAAAGTCCTTTCATATCATTCCGCCCCTTTTACAGTGAAAACAAACAGCTCCTCTACGGTTATCGGGCTTAAATTCATACCCTTAGCCACGGCGGAGCGGCGGACGATAGCCTCGACGCCGTAGGGGGATTCCTTTTTATGCAAAATCGCCGATTTATCAACCGCAGAAAGCTCCTCCGCCCCGCAATGAAGAATGCCGTACTCGCCGAGCAGTAGGTCCTTTTCCTCGCAGAGCAGGAGCTTACCCTTATGCAGAAACGCCACATAATCGCAGAGCTTTTCAAGGTCGCTTACAATGTGGGAGGAAATAAGTATCGAGTGATTTTCGTCCCGCGTAAATTCGGTCAGCATTTCCACAACCTCATTTCGCACAACGGGATCAAGCCCGTTTGTAGCCTCGTCAAGAATTAAAAGCTTGCTTTCGTGGGACAGGGCTATCGCTATTCCGAGCTTCATTTTCATACCCCGTGAAAAGTCCCTAAAAGGCTTATCACAGGGCACCGAAAGCTTTTCAAGCAGGCGTTCGTACTCGCTGTCCTTCCAGTTAGTAAAGGTGTATTTCATAATTTTGCCTACCTGCCTTGCGGTAAGACATTCGGGTATTCCTATCTCGTCGGTCACAACGCCTACGTCCTGCTTTGTAAGGCAGATATTATCCCCGTCGCTGTCTCTGCCTAAAATTTTGACCGTTCCGCCGTCCTTATGAAGCATACCTAATATAAGCCTTATAACGGTGCTTTTACCCGCCCCGTTTTCGCCGATAAGCCCCATAATACAGCCTCCGGGCAGAGTAAGGCTTAAATTGTCAAGCTTAAAATCCTTAAAGCTTTTTGATAAATTTTTAATTTCAAGCGCGTTCATTTGAGTTCCTCCAAACTGAAATCAAGCATATCGGTAAATTCCTCGCGGGTAAGTCCGCAAAGGGCGGCGAGCCGCACCGCCTCCTCCAAATGCTCCTCGATTTTTTTGAGGCTTTCCTCCCTTATAAGCTCGGTGTTTTTGGGCGCGACATAACAGCCCTTCGCCTGAACTGTGTAGATAAAGCCGTCCTTTTCAAGCTCGTCATAGGCGCGCTTGGTGGTAATAAAGCTTATCCTTAAATCCTTTGCAAGCCCCCTTATAGAGGGGAGCATTTCGTTTTCCTTTAAGGCTCCGCTTATTATCTGCGCCTTTATACGGTTGTATATCTGGTCGTAAATCGGCGTTCCGCTTTTATTGTCGATAAAGATATTCACCCTTTCGCCTCCTTAATCTGTATATGCGTATTATATACAGTTGTATCAGTTTTGTCAAGATAAAATTTAATTTTTTTATTCCGTATCGGTAAAAGAAAAAACGGCGGAAACAACGCACCGCCGTAGGTTAATTCAAATAATATCGTAAACCTCAACAATACCGCTTTTGCCGTAAAGCGAGGGGGTAACGCGCAGGGAATATCCCCTGCCGCAGTCCGCCGTCCATTCAACCGGCTTGTGCCGCGGCACCGCAGATACGCCCAACAGCATCATAATAGCGCCGCCGTGCATAATAACCCCCGCGTCGGTAACGCCGTCGTTCGCCATATCTATTACGATTTTGTTAAGCCCGATACATAGCCTTTTTATAAACTCGGAGTTATCCTCGCCCCCGGGAGGTGCAGAAAGCTTGCCCGACGTCCAAGGGATAAAATTCGGGTCGCCCTCAAGCTCGGCGGCGGTCTTGCCCTCAAAAGAGCCGAAATCGTACTCCCTTAAATCCGCTACGGGGATAATATCCATATCGGGGAAAAGCACCGCGCCCGTCTGGCGGCAACGGAGCATAGGGCTTGAATAAAGCCGCTCGATTTCGGGGTACTCAATATCATCCCTTAAAAGGCGTAATTCGTTAAGTCCCTCGGGCGATAACGGCAGGTCGGTTTTACAGCCGATATACTGTCCCGCAAAATTGGCGTCGGTCGCGCCGTGGCGTATTAAATGTATTCTAAGCGTTTTCATTAAAGGCACTCCAGTAAATTTGTTATTATGCTGTTGGATAAAAGCATACCGCGGTCGGTAAGGGAAATTCCGCTGTCGGTTGAATTAAGCAGTCCCGCCCTTTCAAGCGGCAGAGCGGCTTTTTTTACGCCCTCGGGCAAATCCTTGCCGAAGCGTTCGCGGTATTTTTGAAACACAAGCCCCTCTTTAAGCCGAAGCCTTAACATTATATATTCCTCCCTGTCACCGCCTTTTCCGTCCGAAATCGGCGGCTCGCCCCGCAAAAAGGCGCGGCTGTCGCGGGGATAGTAAAACCGCTCGCCCTTTAAAAAGGAATGAGCCGACGGACCTATACCCAAATATTCTTCGCAATTCCAGTATTTAAGGTTGTGCCTGCCCACAAAACCGGGCTTTGCAAAATTGGAAATTTCATAATGCGAAAAGTCCTTTTCCTCTAAATAACGGCACATATATAAATACTGCTCGGCGGTTTCGTCCTCGTCGGGCAAATTAAGGGTATCCCGCTCTTTGTAAAACAGGGTGTTTTTTTCGGTCTTTAAAATATAGGCGGAGATGTGGTCGGGCTCTGCCGAAAGGACAAAATCAAGGTCGGCTTTAAGTGTTGTTAAATCGGAATCGGGCAGACCTATCATTAAATCAAGCGAAATATTTTTAAAGCCCATTTTCCGCGCGGCATTTACGGTATTAAGGGTATCCTCGGCGGTGTGGGTGCGCCCTAACAAGGAAAGCTTGGCGTTGTCCCCGCTCTGCGCGCCTATGGAAAGTCGGTTCACGCCCGCCTTTTTCGCGGCTGAAAGGATTTTTTCGCTGTCTCCCGCGGGGTTTATTTCAAGGGTTATTTCCGCGCCGTCTGCAACCCGAAAAGCTCCCCTTGCCGCCTTAGTTATGGGGATAATCCGCTCCCCCAAAAGAGAGGGGGTTCCCCCGCCGAAATAGACCGTATCGACTAAGGGGCGGCATAGCCTGCCGCCCCATTTTTTAATTTCCGAAATAAGACCCTTAGCATAATCGTCAAGAGCCTTCTCCCCCGCAAAGGCGGAATAAAAGTCGCAATAAGCGCACTTTTTTGCGCAGAACGGGATATGCAAGTAAAGTCCCAAAGGCGCTTTATCAGTCAAGAATTTCACCGATGCAGCTGCCCGGAACGGCGGCGGCGTTCGCCTCGTCGGTATCGATATGCATAGCAAGCTTGTACTTCGGGCTTACCCTTGCAACAACGTCGCCGAATACGAGGGCGCGTCCCTCGGTCGGGATTTTAACGCTTATTACCTGCTTATCCACAATGCCGTACTTCTCGGCGTCCTCGGGGGTCATATGTACATGGCGCTTTGCCACGATAACGCCCTCGGTAAGCTCGATTTCGCCCGCGGGGCCCACAAGCTTGCAGGGAGCGGAGCCTGCAACATCGCCTGATTCCCTTACGGGGGGCTTTACGCCTATTGTGCGCGCGTCGGTAAGCGAAAGCTCAACCTGAGTTTCGGGGCGTGTGGGACCTAAAATCGAAGCCTTAAGCTCGGACTTAGGTCCTACAACCGTAACCTTCTCCTCGCAGGCAAACTGACCCGGCTGTGAAAGCTCCTTTTTGGGTGTAAGGGCGTGACCCTTACCGAACAGGATTTCAAGCGCCTCGTCGGTTACGTGGACGTGACGTGCGGAAATTTCAACCAAAACTTCTTTTGCCATTATAAATTACTCCTTGCCGTTTTTGAATTATATTATAATTTTACCATATTTCGTGCGGTTTTCAAGGGGTAAAGTGAAAAAATGCAAAAAAATAATACTATTATTATACCGAGACCCTGCGGGACGGTGTTTTAATAAATAATGAATAATGAATAATGAATAATGAATAATGAATAATTTTTATGTGGGTGAATTTACCCTTGTAGGGACAAGCGTCCCCGACCGTCCGTTATCTAACGTCTCAAATATAACATCTAAAGTTAAAAAAAGTTAATTCGGCAATTTTTCGCTTTGCTTAATGCGAAATATGCAAGCTTCATACACACCGCCGTCTTAATAAGGGCGGCGGCGAAGAAAAGGCAGTAGACAATTCCGTCCATTCGGGAAAAAAGCTGTCCTACCGTGACGGTGCTGACCGCCGAGGCAAGCGGAAATGGAAGCCTTTTTGCAAAGGGCGCGCCGAAAAGCAACAGACTTTCAATTAAGCAGAGCGCGATTATTGAGAGTCCCGTAAGCAGTCCGAAAAATGGCGCCGATACCCGCTTTTCGCCGGTAAAAAGCGCGGTGTAAACGGGGATTAAAAGCGCGGGCAGGGAAACTCTTAAAAGGTATGGCTTCGCGCCCGAAAACAGCTCCCTTAAATCGGGAAGCTTTTCAATCGCGATATTCTCTACGTTATAGTCCTTTACCGAGAGCAGAAAAAACAGCAATGCCGTAACCGCCGCGGCGGCGATAAAGATAAGCGAAAGCTTTAAAATTACCTCCTGCCGTCTGCTTGAAAGATATGCCGCAATAAGGATAAACAGGGCGGCGATAAGAAAGCGCGGGGTTTCGGGGAGCAGTACCCTGTTTACAAAATCGGTATAGCTTATAAACGCCGCTCCCGCGTTATAAAAGGCGTAAACCGCCGCCGCCAAAAGTAAGGGCGCTAATAAAAGCCGCCCCCTCCCTTTGCCGACAAAAGGGCGGTTTGCAAGCGGTAATGCGGCAAAATAAAGCGCTACCGCCGCCAATGCCGCAACTAAAAAACCCAAAAGCGAAGCGCCGCCCGATTCAGCCACGGGTAGGGAAATTATCGCGTCGCCCAAAATAAAAAACGCCGTAAGTCCCGCAAGGTGCTTGTTATAGGTAGGCTCTGCCGTCATTTTATTTCCTCCGAAATATCTGCCTTAATTACAAATTTGTCGCTGTCGAAAACCGCCGACCCGTCAAGGGTAACCCCGTCCTCGGTTCTTGCAAAGTAGGGAATGGAAAAGACCTTCTTCCCCATTTCGCGCCTGCTCTCAATTTCAAAATAGCGGTTTTCAAACTTAATTTTGCCCGTTTCGCTTTTCTGCCCGATAATCCCCATAATATCATACCCCACCGCCACCGAGGAAACGGGCTCGCCGATAAGGAGCGCGGCGGGATTATCCGCCGCTATCATATACGCCGAAAGGGTTATGCGGTTTTCCTTAAAGCAGTAGTCGAATATTTCGCCCAACCGTTCAGCACTTAGCGCGGTATCGATTACAATAACCCCGCAATGCTCAAGGAGCATAGGTCTTGAAAGGGAGTTTGCAATGCCGCAAAGCGCCTCGGTTATGCCGCTTGTGGTGTAGGAAAGCGTCTGCGGCGACGGCTCTGCTTTGGCAGATTCAGAATTAACCGTCACTATCTCGGCGGTAACGGTTATATTTTCGCTCCCCGAAAAACCCAGAGCCGTCACCATAAATCGGCGGTCGTTCCCCGCCGTACCGTAAGAAAAACTGCACCCCGCAAGGATATAGCACAAAAACAAAGCGCCAAGACATACCGAAAGCTTTTTCATTTTTCTTCTTTCTCCCCCGCGCGGATAATATTATCATTGAAAAAGGGTCGGGTACGCATTATACCCCACGGTGCGCGCCAAAAACTGTCCTTTAAGCTTTGAAAGCTCGCACGGTCGAGCGAGACGGTACTGCTTGTACCGAAGGAGCTTAAATCCAAAATGTGTATCAAGGTCACGGTAATCCCCGCTATATAGCCGTAAAGCCCGAAAAGGGCGCTTAACACCACATATACAAGTCTTAGATAAAAAACCGCCCCCTTAAGCCGCGGCACCATAAGCCCCGATATGCCCGAAAGCGCCACTATTATAAGCATAGGCGCGCTTACAATACGCGCCTCCACCGCCGCCTGACCTACAACAAGCCCGCCGACAATGCTAAGCGCGTGACCGAGGCTCTGGGGCATACGCACCCCCGTCTCCTTTAATATTTCAAAGACGAAGATAAGCAGTATGCACTCCCAAAACGCCGAAAAGGGTACGCCGCCGCGAAGCTGGGCGACCGTAAGGGCAAGGGAGGTGGGCAAAAGCTCCTTATGGTAGGAGGTGGCGGCGATAAACACCGCGGGAATACTCACCGACAGGAAAAAGCAGACAAAACGTAACAGCCGCCCCACCGAGGAGACGGCGCAGTTTAAATAATAGTCCTCGTCCGACTGGAAGTTTTCCGAAAAAAGGTAGGGTACGGTCATAACCACGGGCGTTCCGTCCACCACAAGGGCGATTCTGCCCTCAAGCAGTCTTGCCGCCACAATGTCGGGGCGTTCGGTCGTGCCGCAGGTCTTAAAAAGCGAGCGCGGGTGGTCGCGAATCTGCTCGGCAATATAGTTTGAGTCGAGTATACCGTCCATATCAAGCTTTTGTATCCGCTTTTTAAGCTCGCAGAGGGTTCTTTTGTTCACAAGGGAATCAAGGTAGCAAATAAATACGGGCGTGTCGCTTCGCCTGCCCACCCTTATAAGCTCGGTGCAAAGGTCGGGGGTCAAAAGCTTGCGGCGTATCATTGCAAGGTTTAAAAGCGCCGCCTCGTCAAAGCCCTCCCGCGGACCCTGCAAAACCCGCTCGTCCTCGGGCTCGCTTATGCCGCGCGTACGCCAGCCCTTGGTGTTTATCGTGATTGCATCGGTACAGCCGTCAACAATTAAAAGTGTATCGCCGTATAAAAGGGAGCGGAGCATATCCTCCACACGGTCGGTAACGGCGGTCTCCCCCGCGAAAAGCACCTGCTTTGATATGAAACCGACAAGCGAATCCTCCCTACGCTCGGCTTTGCTTGTGATAAGCGGACGGATAACCGATTCGTTTAAAAGCTCGGCGTTTATCATTCCGTCCATATAAAAAAGGGCGCAGTCATAGCTGCACACGCTTCTAACCGCGATTTTTCTAAGCCTTAGCACCGCGTCCTTTTTAAAAATGCTTTTAATAATTCGTATATTTTCTTCAAGCGAGCTTGAAAGCCTGCTTTCGGCATAATCCGCAATCTGTCCCGACATATTATTCCTCCCCTTTTCGGTATAGCATATTTAGCTTTTCCCGAAAAGCGGAAAATAATCACAAAAAGCCTATAGGCGACATTATTAATTAAAAAATGGGGCTGTAAAAAACAAATTTGGGCTTGTAAAGTTAATTCGGAATTCGGAATGCGGAATTCGGAATTACAAATTATCCCTACAAGCCTCGATTTGTTTTTTTACAGCTCCTTATGTATTTAGATGTTAGATTTTAGACGTTAGACATTAGATGCGGAAGGCATAAATGCCTTCCCTACGTTAAAAAAGGATAGTGTAGGGAACGGATTTATCCGTTCCGCAATTGTGGCGTTAAGCCTCGGGGAGACCCGACCTTACAAAATATCTTTATGTTTCGCCTATAAATACCCCTATTTTCGCATTATTTAATTCCGAATTCCGCATTCCGAATTCCGAATTAATATACACAAACCCCGTTTTGTCTCTTAAAAAGCAAACAAGCTTTGCATTAGCCTTATTTTCGTGCTTTTGCAAAGCTTGTTTATTTTATTTTATTTTTGTTTAATTAATCCGCCTTTGAAGTCGCTGTGTTTTTTTACAGCCACTGTATTAATTATTTAGAAGCCTTTGTAGCCTTATGTCTTTTCCAGACAACCCATAGCGGACCTGCAATAAAGAGGGAGGAAACGCCGCCCGATACAATTCCGAACGCCATCGGAACAGCGAAGGAACGCAGGGTTGAAAGTCCGAACAGCTCGGAAACCACAACGATTGTAATAACCGCGATAAAGGTGGTAAGGGAGGTTACAAAGTTCCTCATCTTAACCATATTTATGCTCATATTGACGAGCTCGCCGATTTCCTTATCGGGATTAAGGCGCTCGTTCTCACGCACACGGTCGTACATAACGATTGTATCGTTAAGGGAGTAACCGAGGATTGTAAGGACAACCGCAATGTAGTTTGAATCGATTTGCAGCTTGAAGAACACGCAGATAAAGAATGTGACAAGCAAATCGAAAACCAACGCGCAAAGTGCGGTAAGCGCCGCGGAAACGCCGCCTATACGCCTAAAGCGGATACCTACATATATTACTACCAAAACCGCGGTGATAAGCACGGCGACAAGGCTTTTTGCAAAGAAGGTTCCCGCAATAGTCGGGCTTACCGAATTTGAATTGTAAAGCAGAATTTCGTTATCGGTGAATTTCTCCTCAAGCGCCTTTGTAAGCTCCTCCTGCTTCTCGGCAGAGATGGAATCCTTGCCGACAAGGCTTATTTCAAAGGTTTTGGTGTCGCCCGCCAGCGCGGTGCTTTTAGAAACGGTAAAGGAGTTATCTATTACGCCCTTAACCGCCGACTCGACATCTTTCTCGGCAAGCTCGCCCGAATAGGAATAGGCGATTTTTGTGCCGCCCTTAAAGTTAATATCAAGATTAACGCCGAAGGAGGGAATGAATGCGAAAACAAGTCCCGCAAGGAAAATAACCGCGTATACGATTATTACCTTTTTGAAGGCTTTATTGAAATCAATAGTCAAATTACGCATTTTTCTTACCTCCGTAAAGCCAGGGATTTCTTAAGAATTTGAGCTGAGATACACTCTTCAGCATTAGCTTGGAAGCAAGAATGCCCATTATGAAGTTGAATACAACGCCGACAAGCAGGGTGTATCCGAAGGAGTAAATCGAGCCTGTGATTGAAGAGCCTAAGAGGGACATAATCGGCGAGAAGATCTTGGCAATAAGGCTGTCGGGTGTGCCGAAGGCGCCCATAAGCACGATTGACACTATAACGATTGTGACGTTACCGTCAACAATTGCGCTAAGTGCGTTCTTAAAGCCGCTGTCAATAGAGCCGTCAATGGTCTTGCCCTTCTTAAACTCGTCCCTGATTCTCTCAGAAGCGATAACGTTACAGTCAACGCCCACGCCGATTGAAAGGATAATACCCGCGATACCCGGAATGGTTAGGGTAAAGCTGTCTGTATTCGGGAAGAAGCCCGAGATGCAGGCTATTGTACCCGCAAGCTGACCCAACAGAGCGATAGAGGTAACCACGCCGTTAAGACGGTAGCGCAGAATCATAAGTAAGCAGACGATTCCGAAGGCTATCGAGCCCGCGATAAGCATTACTTTGAGCGCGTCCGAGCCTAATGACGGCGAAATTATCTGAAGCTTGCTGTTATCAACCGTAAGAGCAAAGGGCAGAGAGCCGGCGTTAATCTTATCGGCAAGGGCCTTTGCTTCCTCTGAGCCTGCCATACCGTTTATGTAAGCGGTACCGTCGGTAATCGCTTCATTTACGGTCGGAGCAGAGATTTCCTGCTCGTCCATCCAAATGGAAATTTTACTTCCCACAAGCTCGGCGGTAGCGGTGGCAAACTTAGCCTTACCCGAATCGGTAAAATAGAGGTATACAACATAGTTGCCGTCTTCGTCAACTCCCGCCTGCGCGCGGTCAATATCCTGCGCGCCGCTTAAAATTACGTCCTCCTTGTCCTCGTTGCGGCAGAAGGAAAGCAGAGCGGTCTCACCCAGCTCCTGCACCGCCGCCGCGGCGTCAAAATCACTTTCGTCAGCCGCCCAGGGGAAACGCACGATAATCTGATGATTATCTGAATCGGTATAAACCTCGTAATCGGTTATGTTCTTATTGACAAGACGGGTCTCGATAATCGCCTTTGCGGCGTCCATATCGTCATCGGTTATATCAACCTCCGCCTTATCGGGCGAAAAAACCGCCTCAACGCCGCCGCGGATATCAATACCCCAGCGAATATCGTTAGCACCCTTGACATAAACCTTCCTGGTATCGCCGTAGTAGTCCTCTACTCCGAAAAAGGCGGTGTATGTAAGCGCCAGAATCAGAACGAGTACTACGAAGAAGACCGGCTTGCCTGTTCTTTTGGACTTCATTGGCAAATCCTCCACTAAATGTAATCATTTATTCATTATACATAAAAAGACAATAAAAGTCAATCTTTTTACATTAAAACATTACAATATACGTTAAAATAATCAAAATTACGCCCTTTCAGACGTCAATTTCTCCAAAGCGGCGTACCTTACAGCTACGCAAAGCACCTCGGACGCCTTTTTTATCTCCTCGACCGACGGATAAGACGGGGCGATTCTTATATTGGAATCGCAGGGGTCTACGCCGTAGGGGTAGGTCGCACCCGCGGGGGTTAATATCATTCCCGCGTTGGAACAAAGCTGTTCTACCCGCTTTGCACAGCCCTCAAGCACATAAAGGCTTATGAAATAGCCGCCTTTAGGATTTGTCCAGCGGGCAACTCCCGTACCCGAAAGCTGGGCTTCAAGCTCTGCCAGCACCGACTCAAACTTTGGGCGGAGAATATCCGCATGGCGTTTCATATGGAGGGTAATATCCTCGGGGCTCTTAAACATACGGGCATGGCGCAGCTGGTTAAGCTTGTCGGGCCCTATGGTCTGATATTTCATACGGCTCTTTAAGAGCGCGACGTTGTTGGGGCTTGCCGCCTCGACCGCCACTCCCGCGCCGGGGAAGGTGATTTTAGAGGTAGAGGTAAATATAATCGGTAAATCGGGATTGCCCGCCTTTACGCACTCGTCATAAATATTAAGCAGGCTGTCGCCCTCGTCATAAAGGTCATGGACAACGTAGGCGTTATCCCAGAAAATTCTGAAATCTCCCGCCGCAGGCTTTAACGCCGCCATTCTTTTCACAACCGCGTCGCTGTAGGTAACTCCCTCGGGATTTGAGTATTTCGGAACGCACCAGATACCCTTAACCGCGGAATCCTTTACAAGCTCCTCAACCTCGTCCATATCGGGACCTTCGGCGGTCATTTTAACGGGTATCAGCTTAAAGCCGAAATACTCGGTTATCGCGAAATGACGGTCGTAGCCGGGGACGGGACAGAGGAATTTAAGCTCGCCTTGACGGCACCACGGCTCGCCGCCCATACCGTGGGTCATAGCCTGCGCTATAGTGTCAAACATCATATTAAGGGAGGAATTTCCCCCTACTATAATCTGCTCGGGCGAAAGACCTAAGATTTTTCCGAAAAGACCTTTAAGCTCGGAGAGTCCGTCCAGCCCGCCGTAGTTTCTGCAATCAATTCCGCTGATGTTTTTAAAGCCGGTATCGTTACCCACAAGGTCGAACATCTCGACGCTCAAATCCATATTATCGAAGCCGGGCTTTCCCCTTGACATATCGAGCGACAGGTGCAGCGCCCTTAACTTTTCATACTCGGTACGCACCTTCCCGAACTCGCGGTCAAGCTCCTCCCTGCTCATTGTTAAATAATTTGACATAAGCCGCCTCCTCCAAAGTGACAGAATATGAAAAACATTCACTCTGTAACTAATTAAATATAATACATTTGAAGGATTTTTTCAAGTAATTTATCAGTTTTTTTCAATTTAACCTTAAAACAGTTTATTCTTGACAAAAGTTATGTCATTAAGCTATTATATATTATATGAATTCTTTGGTAAACGGAGGAAATTTATATGACTAAAAAGAAAATTATCGTAATTATCGCTGCCGCAGTCGCGGCAATAGCCCTTCTTGCGGGTCTTGGGGTATATTTAAGCTCGGTTTTCTCATCGGACGGAGGCTCAAAGTCCGGAAAAGCCACAATTACTGTCGACTCGGTTTCGGGCGAGGTCGGCAAAACCGTTAGGGTACCCGTTAAAATTTCGGGCAATCCGGGCGCTATGGGCTTCTTCCTACAATTTGAATACGACGGCGAAAGCCTTGAATACATATCCTTTGAAAAGGGCGGGCTGCTTACCGACTGCGAGGTTTCGGGAGAAAACGGCAGTCTTAAGCTTATAAGCGTTGAAGAAAATGACGTAAAGAAGGACGGTACCCTCGTTTATCTTACCTTCAAGGTGCGCGACGGTGCCTCGGGCGACTGCGAAATCAAGCTTATCTGCGGAGAAAACAGCGTCTGCAACTACAACGAGGAAAGCATTGCGATAGATGCGGTAAGCGGCAAAATCTCCGTTAAATAATTTGCCTTTAGGTTCTTCAAACCCGCATTATCAGCGGAAACTCCACTGTGAGTAGAGCAGTCCGATTTTTCTCTACCGCGGCAAAATATTATGTAGAGAAAAATAAAAGCAGGATAGATTGAGAAAAAATTAAAAATCGGCTATAATAATTTCAGTAATGTAAAGGCGGAAAAAACGGTATGTATTATTCCGCCGATTATAATACAGCGCAACGCTCCGTCAAGCCGCCGGCGGAGCATTTTACACATAATTTGCGCCGAGGATTTAAGCGGCAGAACGGAGAATTATAATGCCTGCCTTTGATATTATTACCGATTCGACTGCGAATCTTACCCAAAAGCTGATTAATGATAACGGAATACACGAGATACCCTTTCCCTATTTTTCGGAGGGTCAGGAGTGCCCCTTTTGCTCCCTTGAGGAATTTGACGATGTAAAATATTATTCCGATATAAAAAGCGGCTTAAAAATAACCACATCCCAGATTAACCCGCAAAAATACATAGACTTTTTCCGCCCATCGCTTGAAAACGGCAGGGACATATTGTTTATCGGCCTTTCCTCGGGAATAAGCGGCTCGTTTACCTCGGCGACAATGGCGAGGGAGCAGTTAGCCGAGGAGTTCCCCGAGCGTAAAATCGAGCTTATAGACAGTCTCGGTGCAAGCTTGGGCGAGGGTCTGCTTGTTTTACAGGCGGCGAAATACCGCGCCGACGGCATACAGCTTACCGAAACAGCCGAGAAAATAATAGATCTCAGGGAAAGAATGTATCAGGTATTCACGGTAGACGATTTAATGCACTTAAAACGGACAGGAAGGCTTTCAAACGCGGGGGCGCTCATAGGAACCGTGCTCGGAATAAAGCCCCTGCTTAAAGGAAACTCGGAAGGAAAAATTGTCGCGTTTGAAAAAATCAGGGGACGCGCCCGTACAATCTCCGCAATGGCGGAAAAATATTTTTCGCTTGTAAAAAACGCAGAAACCCAAACGGTGGGCATAGCGCATGCCAACTGCAAGGAGGATGCGGAGCAATTAGCTAACCTTATTCGCGAAAAGCTCCCGCCCAAGGAAATTCTAATTGTGAAATACGAGCCTGTCACGGGCTCGCACGTCGGTCCCGGTGCGCTTGCATTATTTTTTGAGGGCGCCAGCGACGTAAGAACAAAATAAGGCTTGTTCAATAAAGCCTTTTACAATAAAATCAAATCCCGCCGCATATTTGCGACGGGATTTTTTATGCATATCAGAGCTCCGAAAGGGTCTGCGACGGATTTTCCGCCGCCTTTACCTTGCCGAACACCTTTACTATTATACCGTTTTCATCGATAAGATAGGTTGTTCGCACCACTCCCATAGAAACCTTGCCGTAGTTTTTCTTTTCCTGCCACACCCCGTAGGCGTTAATGCAGGAAAGCTCGGTATCCGAAAGCAGAGTAAAGGGAAGACCGTATTTTTCCTCAAATTTTTTGTGGGAGGCAACGCTGTCCTTGCTTACCCCGATTACAACCGCTCCCTTTTCGGTAAACTGCGGGTAAAGCTCTGCAAAGCCGCACGCCTGCTTGGTGCAACCCGGGGTATTGTCCTTCGGGTAAAAATAAAGAACTACCTTTTTGCCCCTGTATTCCTCTAAGCTGTGAAGCACGCCGTTCTGGTCGGGCAAAGTAAAGTTGGGTGCCTTTGTTCCGATTTTAAGCATAATTTATTCTCCTTTTTTCAAAATAACCACCGACTGTCTTCCAAGCTCGGCGTATCTGTCCTTTACCGTTTGCTTTTTGTATTTTACGGTTTTGCCCGCGTAGGGGTCGTTAAAATAGTAGCTGTCCGCGTCGTAGCCGGTAAGCACAAGACAATGCTCGTTGCCCGGCCACGAAAAACGCGTCCCGTCTCTTAAATACCAGGAGTTTTTCGGATTGGTTTCAATCATATTTATTGTAGCCCACATTATAACGGGAATACCGTTGTCAATATACTTACTGCAAAGCTCGCTAAGCTCTGTTCCCGTGGTGTTTTTAACCCGCTCACTGCCGCCGAAATAATCGCACAGCGCCTTTTCGATTACGGGCGCCATACAGCCGTAGGACGCCGCGGTGCGCGGGTTACCTATAAAAAAATCGTATGGCGAAGGGCCGTAGCGCTTACCCGATTCGTAATAAAAGTCCGCGCTTTTGGGCAGATATTCATCGACAAATTTTGCGGCGGTGATATTTTCACCGTAAAATTTAAGCACCGTAACCGTGCTTACCGATTCACAGCCCGTGGGAAACTCGGGAAACTGCGACAAAACAGGCACGCCTTTAACAATATTTGCCTTTTGACTTTCCTTTGCCTCGGGAATATCAATTTGGGGCTCCTTTTTTTCGGGAAGGTCGGTATCGTTTACGGTAAGCGGAGCGGTTTTCAAGGATTTTAAATCGCAAATGCTAAGGCTGTGCTTTTTTTGCATAGCGTCGCCCGTTATAACAATCAGTCTGCCGTCTCCCGTATAGCAAACGCCTTCAACAGTGCCGTCGATATCAGCCTCGGCAACCGTCTTTTTTGAAAGATTGTAAATTCTAAGGGTATTGCCCTTTTCCCGCGAAACAGCGGTGGTAAAGCCGTCCTCGCCTATGCCGACCGCAAGCTCGTCAACACTGCCGAAGGGAACATATTTCACCCCTGTTTTATCGGCGACAATAAAGCTGTAATCGGTGGTGCCGAGATTGTAATAGGGGCTCCAAAGGTTAAGCTGTGGGTTTTGCACCTCGGTACGGACAGAGAAATCCTCAACATCAATCGCAACTACCGAGCTTTCCATTCCCGCCGCGTACATTACGCCGTCGCGAAAGCCCAGCGTCTCACGCAGGAAAACGCCCGTATCAAGCCTCTTTTCCTCCCCCGATTTAAGGTCATAGACATATAACTCGCCCTTTTGCGCGGTGGTGTAAATAAAGTATTTCTCTTTTTCGTCCACGCCGCACACAGAAGAAAAATCCGCCTTGTCCGAAAAGGTTTTTTCGGTTTTAAGCTTGCCCGAATTATCGTAAATATAAAGCGTTTTTTTGGACTGCTCAACAGCGTAAAAGCCGTTTTCGGTCTGCCCCCTTATCCACGTGCCCTCTTTAAGCGCGGTTTCCGAGAGGACCTTCCCGCCGTTCAAATCGTACATCGCTACCCGCATAGAGCAGGTGTCAAGCCCGGGGGTCACAATATCGATTTCAGCAACCGAGCCGATACAGCTCACCTTAACAAGCTCTGCGTCGAGAGAAAGGCTGTCGGCGGTCTGCGAAATATTTTTGCCGTTTTCCTCGGCAAAGACCCCGCTTTCGGCGGCGGGTTTTTCCTTGAAATATACCTTTACCGCGGCAAAGGCGGCAACCGCAAATACCGCACAGAGCAATACAGGTATAATCTTGCGTAAATGCGATTTTTTTCTTTTTTTCATACGCCTTAAGTACTCCTTTTCAGTAAATTTAATATATGCTCGTTTCATTCGCATTCGATATGATATAAATTCTTTTCTCGCCCCGCAGGGACATATCGCGTGCGAAGCACATATCGAACGCGAAGCGTATATCGTAAATTCTTAGAAGAATTTATATCGTTGCTGTGCAAAGCACAGCCTGAGCGCGGCATAACAGCGCACAGCACTCTATATGCGCAGTGCGGGGGAACATATCCACGGGGGTGTATTCCTCTAAAGAGTAGCCCTTTTCGGTAAAAAGCTTTATATCTCTTGCCAAGGTCGCGGGGTCGCAGGAGACGTAGACCACGCGCTCGGGGCGGAAGTCCGCCGCAACGGTATTAATAAGCTCGGGCGAACAGCCCTTGCGCGGCGGGTCTAAAATAACAACGTCGGGTGCTACTCCCCTCGCGCTCAGCTCCTTTGCCGCCTGCGCCGCGTCGGCACAAATAAACTCGGCGTTTTTAATGCCGTTAAGCTCGGCGTTAAAGCGGGCGTCCTTAACCGCTTCGGGCACGATTTCCGCGCCGATTATCCGCTTTGCACGTTTAGCCATTGAAAGCCCGATAGTCCCCGCGCCGCAATAAAGGTCCAAAATAATTTTACCCTCGGGCGCGGCGTATTCGGCGGCCTTTTGGTAAAGCTTTTCGGCAGTCGCGCGGTTGACTTGATAAAACGAAAGGGGCGACAGCCGTATTTTGACACCGCAGAGAATGTCGGTTATGCAGTCCGCGCCGTAAAGAGCTTTACATTTATTCCCCAAAATAACGTTGGTATTGTCAAGGTTTATATTGATTTGCAGGCTTTTAAGCCCGTCCCCGCAGACCGATACAAGCCTGTTCTTTAAATCCTCGGCAAAGGGGAGCTTTTCTCCGTTTATCACGGCGACAACCATTATTTCCCCCGTCTTTTCGGCAAGTCGGAGGTATATATGGCGCAAAAGTCCGCGGTGGCTTTCCTCGTTATAAACGCTTATACCCTTTTCCCTTATCCACTCAGTGCATACAGCGGCGATTTTATCAAAAATTTCGGGCTGGAGTGCGCAACCGTCACAGGGTGAGATACGGTGGGAGTGAAATGAGTAAAAGCCCAGCGCGCCGTCTTCCGCCACGGGGTACTGCGCCTTGTTGCGGTAGCGGTCGGGGCTTTGGGATTTAATTATCTCGCGCGGCTTTAGGTCAACACCGCCTATGCGCTTTATCGCCTCATACACCCTTGCGGATTTGATTCGACATTCCGATTCGTAGCTTATATGCCTGTAAACACAGCCGCCGCAACGGGAAAAGGAGGGGCAGTCGCTTTCGGTCCTGTCGGGCGAGGGGGAAACAAGGCTTAAAAGCTTGCCGTAGGCGTAGGTTTTTTTGACCTTGAGCACCCTTACAAGCGCCCTGTCGCCCACCGCCGTTAGCGGCACAAAAACCGCCATACCGCCGTACCGTCCTATGCCGCTGCCCTCATCGGTCATATCGGTTATTTCGATTTCGATTTCGTCATTTTTCTGCATTTTATGACCGCTCCTTTACGGCAAGGGTAAAAAATTAAATAACCGCGAAAATTAATTTTTGTTGAAAAGGTAAAAATTTACGAAAAATTCACGTTTTCCACATATTTCACTTGACTTTTTGCGAAAATGAGATAAAATATAATTACAAATTGCGACAAATTATGCTTAAAAGCGGCAAGGTAATAATCTTGTCGTTTTTTTTAATGCATAATTCGTAATTCGTAATTCGTAATTGCAGAGATGTTTTTACATTACGCAGCCCGAAGCAAAAAGAATTAATCATAGATTTTTAGCATTTCTTATTTTAAAATAATTACGAATTACGCATTATTTTGCAAATTGCTTATACAAATCAATCTGCCCGTGAAAGGCAGGCCAGCGGGAGGAATTTTTAAGGGTTACCACTATATATTCGTTGCCCGTGGTGTTGTTTGTGCCGTAGGAGGCTATGCAGTAGCCCGATTCGTTGACAAAGCCTGTTTTGCCGCCCAAAATTGTCGCGGTTTCGGGCTCGGTACCGTACATATACTCGAACAGGGTCGCCGAAAGGGGTATGCCCTCGGGGTGCTGTTCGGTCTTAGAGGTGGTGTACTGATAGGTGGAAATCACCTTTTTGCAAATCGGGTTTTTAAGCGCCGTTTCGAGAATTATCGCCATATCGTAGGCGGTGGTGTACTGCTCCTTATCAAAAAGCCCCGTCGCGTTTGCAAAGTGGGTGTCCTTAAGGCCTAACTCCTTTGCCTTTGCGTTCATAAGCTTTACAAATTCCGTTTCACTGCCCGATATTTTTTGGGTGAGCGCCACCGCCGCGTCGGCACCCGAGGGCAGAATAAGCCCGTAAAGCAGGTCGGTCATAGAGATTACCTCGCCGTTTAAAAAGCCCGCCACCGAAGCCTCGGCGACAAAGAGCGGGTCGGTTATTTTTAGGGTCATTGTAAAGGTATCGTCATAGCTTTCAATATTGTCACAGGCGACAAGCAGGGTCATAAGCTTTGTGGTAGAGGCGGGGTAAAGCCTTTTATGGGGATTTCTCGCCGCTACAGCCGTGTGGGTCGCGGTATTTACGATAATCGCTCCCTCGCAGTCGTTCTCCGCGGGGATTTCCTTAGTATCGTCGGGAATATTATAGACGATTTTCTCGGCGGTATTATCCGTTTTTTTCGCCGCCTCCGTCTTAGATTCCGCCGCGGTCTGCGGCGCCGCCTTGCCTTTGGCGTTATGCGATACCGCAAAGGCGGTAACCGAAATAACCGCCGCGGCTAAAACAAGCGCGAGGACGGCTTTTCTAATTCTTACTACCTTATATATTCCGCGGCCTTTCGCCCTTCTTTTTTGCGTTGGTTTTATAGGCGTTTCGGGCGGCTTTTCGGGTTTTTCGACCTTATTAAGCCGCCGCTCAAGCGATTCAAAATAATCGCCGTAATCCTTGCCTTTAAAATGCTCAGACATTAAAATACTCCGTTAATTTGTTTTATAAAAATCGGTTAAAAGCCTCTGCCTGCGCCGCCGCCCCCGAAGGAACCACCGCCACCGGAGAATCCGCCTCCCCCGAAGCTACCGCCCGAGAAGCCTCCCGAACCGCCGGAAAAGCCGCCGCCGCCAAAGCCGCCCGGAGGACCTCCGAACCAGAAAAATCCGCGCCGTCTTCTGCCGAAAATGAGAACATAAAGAACCACAACCGCGATAAGTATTAACCACGAAACGGCAATCTTTGCGCCGTAGCCGTCAAGGTCTTCCCCGTCTATTTCGTCAATTTCAGTGTAGCCCGCCTCGGGTTCTTCGCCGTATTCAATATAGACCTCGTTGACAATCGCCTTGAATATCTCAAGCAGTCCTGTGGAAAAATCGTCCTCTTTAAGATAGTCAAGCCCGTAAATATCAATAATTCTTCCCGTTTTACTGTCGGGCAGGGCGCCCTCAAGCCCATAGCCGACAGCAATATAAATCTGCCGCTCGGTTTTTGAAAGCAGGATAATAACCCCGTTATCCTCGCCCTTTTGACCTATTCCCCACTGTCTGCCGAGTCCCAGCGCGTAGTCGGCGGGCTCCTCGCCGTCAAGGGTTTTTACGGTTACCACCGCCACCTGTGCGGTGGTTTTTTCTTGGAGCGCGACCGCGCGGGAGTAAATTTCCTCCTCCGCCCCGCTGTCGATAACATCGGCAAAGTCATTTACAAAAAAGCGCGAATCGGGTTCGGGATATTTATTTGCCGCCGCGGCGGGCAACGCAAGAATAACCGCCGCCAACACCGCCGCGATAAAGGTAATGATTTTTTTCATAAGCTAATCAGTCGAAGCTTACCTGCGGTACGTTTTCGGTTCCTGCCTGAGCCTCGAAATAATCGACCTGCGAAAAGCCGAACATACCTGCGATTATATTCTTCGGGAATCTTTTAACCGCTACGTTGTATTCCTTAGCCGCCTCGTTATAATCCTTACGGGCAACCGCAATGCGGTTTTCGGTGCCTGCAAGCTCATCCTGAAGCGCCTTGTACTGCTCGTTCGCCTTAAGGTCGGGGTACGCCTCGGTAACGGCGTTTACCCAAACGTTAATCGCCTTATCAAGCTGTGCGGAAGCGTCCGCCTGCTCGGAGGCGGTCTTTGCACCCGTTACTGCGGCGCGCGCCTCGGTAACGGCAGTGTAGGTAGACTGCTCGTAATCCGAATAGCCCTCAACCGTCGCGACAAAGTTGGGTATAAGGTCGGCTCTGCGCTGGAGCTGAACGGAAATCTGCGACTGCGCGTTGTCTACGATCTCCCTCTGCTCAACAAGCCCGTTGTAGGAGCCTGCGACCGCGCCGAAAATGACACCTATAACAGCGAGAACCGCAAACAGTATAATAAGTCCCTTTTTCTTCACATTAATCTTCCTTTCAAAACGTAAAAATATGCATTATATACATTATAATATATTATTGCCGAAATTTCCACTATAATATTTTCGAATATAAAAAGCGGTATCAAGACCGCTGTTTTGCTTTTTTTATAAATCCTTTTAAATCGTCAACCGCAGGCAGGGTAACGCGGAATTTTTGCCGCGTTTCCTCGCTTGCCAGATGCTTAACAATTATCAACGCGGCAATAAAGGTCATACCGAGCTTTATGCCCCATTCGGGGACAAAGCGCAATCCCAGCGCCGCCGTAGCGGCGTATGCCGCAAGGGTTCTGTAATAATGCGGCGAAATTCGGACTACTATCGAAAGGGTAATATAGCACGCCGCCAAAATAAGAACGGGAAGCGGACGCGGAAGAAGCCCCAAAAGACAGCCGAAGGAGACGGCGATACCCTTGCCGCCCCCAAAGCGGTAGAAAACCGAGTAGTTATGCCCAAGCACGGGAGCCGCCAGAACAATCGCGGTACCTATGTCTGCCCTGCCACCCGAGGCCATTATATAAAGAAACACGGGCAGAAAGCCCTTTAAAAGGTCGCCGATAAGGGTCAGACTGCCGCAGAGCATACCGCCCTGCATAAAGGCGTTTGCCGCACCGGGGTTATTATCCTTGCTCCCGCCCGTAATATCCTTATTAAAAAGCGTACCGTAGACCTTCGCGAAAAGGATACTTCCCGAAAAATACCCGAATACAAAGAACAGCAAGCTCTTAACCAAAGCAATCACCACCAATTTTCTTTAAATTATACCCCTCTTTCGCCGCTATTGCAAGCTTTTTGTGTAACTCTCTTATTTCCGCGGCATAGAATATTCTAAGAGGTGATTTTATGGATAACGAGCTTATTGAAAAATATAAAAAGGAATTTTTGAGAATGTACGGTTCTTCTTCGACCTCGCGGGTAAAGCCTGTCTCGGCGGAGGTCGAGCCGCCTAAGGTACAAGAACCGAGACCCGAGGAGCAAACGCCCCTTTACCGGCAGGGAGAATATGAGGAGGGAACGCCCTACGACAAGGAGGACTCCACCGACCCAAACGGCAGGCTTATAGTAATGGTGACGGCGTTTTCAAGGCTTTATCCCGTTGAAAACGCCAAGGTCACGGTATTTACGGGGGATTACACCGCCCCCAACGTAACCGATACCGCCCTTACCGACCAAAGCGGAAAAACCAAGGCGTTTAGTCTGCCCGCACCGTCGAGGGAGCTTTCTATGGAGCCTGACGCAGGCGCACAGCCCTATTCCCTTTACAACGTCCTTATCGAGGCGGACGGCTACGCCGACAACCTGCATATAAATCTTCCGATTTTCAGGGGAGTAACCTCCCTCCAGCGTTCAAACCTTACTCCGCTCGCCTCGTTCGGCGGCAACAAGGGGCCGATTGTGTTTAACGAGCTTTCGTCCTTTAATTTGTAGGGAGGTGAATTTATGCCCGCTGTAATTCAGCCCGTGATACCCGAAAATATAACGGTGCATTTAGGTGCGCCGGGCTCTAACGCCGAAAACGTGACCGTACCCTTTGTGGACTATATTAAAAATGTCGCCTCCAGCGAGATTTACCCCACCTGGCCCGAAAACGCCCTGCGCGCAAACATTTACGCTATAATTTCCTTTGCGCTAAACCGAATTTACACCGAATGGTACCCCTCCCGAGGGTACGATTTCGACATTACCAACAACACCCGCTATGATCAGGCGTTTGTCCCCGGGCGTGACATTTTTGAAAACATAAGCGATATTGTGGACGATATTTTTGACGAATATCTTGTCCGTCAGGGCAACATTCAGCCCCTTTTTACCGCCTTTTGCAACGGAACAACCTCAAAGTGCGACGGTCTTTCCCAATGGGGAACGGTGACCCTCGCCGAGCAGGGGCTTACCCCCTACGAGATTTTGCAGACCTACTACGGCGACAACATAAGCATACTTACCGATACCCCGGTTGAAAACATCGCCGAGTCCTACCCCGGTACACCCCTTCGTTTGGGGGACGTTTCAAACGAGGTGAAAATAATACAGTCCCAATTAAACCGCATAGCCCAAAACTACCCCGCGATACCCAAAATCCGCCTTGAAAACGGGCTTTTCGGGAACGACACCGAGGAGGCGGTCAGGAGCTTTCAGCAGATTTTTTCACTTCCCGTAACGGGGACGGTGGATAAAGCAACCTGGTACGCGATAAAGCGGTATTATAACGGGGTTAAGCAGTTAGCGGAGCTTATTTCGGAGGGGATAACGATAGAGGAGGCGACCCTTCCCTATCCAACCGAGGGCTTAAGGCTTGGTATGCAGGGCGCGGAGATACGAACCCTCCAATATTATCTCGATATAATCTCCTATTTTAATCCTGCTCTCGGAGTGATACCCATAAACGGGGTCTTTGACGGGCGGACCGAGCAGGCGGTCAAGGCGTTTCAGCGGTTTTACGGACTGCCCGAGACGGGCTTTGTGGACGAGGAGACCTGGAACCTGATTTTCAAAATTTACAGAGACACCGCCGCGAGCCTCCCTGAGGGCTACGAGGGGGAGCGCGCAAAGATTTACCCGGGATATGTTTTGAGCGAGGGTATGCGAAACGACGACGTTAAGGATTTGCAGACCTATCTTTCCTATATAGGAAGCATTTATCCCGAAATTCCCGAGATTCCAATAACCGGCTATTTCGGGGAGCAGACAAGAGACGCGGTCTACACCTTTCAGCGCCTTTTCGGTCTGCCGATAAGCGGGCTTGTAGGTCACAGCACCTGGTACGCGATAGCCGAGGAATACAACGCCTTAAAGGGCTTAAGCTACGCAGAGCTTTAATAAACACCCTAAAAAAATTATTTCCTTGCAAAAACCAAAATCAGGCACTACAATAGGAATATAAAAAATTTCGCCTTTTAAGGAAATTTTTGAAACCTTTAGCGCCGCTTATCGGTATTATAGGCGAGGGGGAAGAAAAATGAACAGCGCTGAACAGTTAAAGGCAAATGACTATGCAACACCGGAAGCGGCATTTGAAAAGTACGCCGACGAGGTTTATCGGCTCGCCTTTGTGCGCACAGGCAGCCGAAGCGACAGCAACGACGTTTTGCAGGAGGTATTTTTGCGCTATATGCGGGTATGGGGCAAAATGCAATCCGAAGAGCACGTCAAGGCGACCCTTATTCGCATTACGGTTAATTGCAGTAACAGTCTGCTTACCTCGGCGTGGTTCAAGAAAACACAGCCGCTTGACGAGAATATTCCCGCAGCAGGCGGATACTCCGACGGGAACGCGCTTTCGGAGGTATTAAAGCTCCCTGTGAAATACCGCACCGTGATACACCTGTATTACTATATGGGCTTTTCGGTGACCGAAATCGCCGAGCTGACAAAAACCAACCCCTCGACCGTTAAAACCAGACTGTCCCGCGCGCGGGGACGGCTCAAGAAAGCTTTGGAGGCGGAGGATTTATGAAATTTGAAAGTAACTATAAAAATCAGTTAGAAAACATAAAGCCCGATGGCTATATTAAGGACAAAACCCGCCGCAGAATGGCGCAGGCTAAGGAAAAGCCCGCCCCTAAAAGAAGCGGCAGGGCGATTTTCGGCAGGGGGGTCGCCGCGGTGCTTTGCGGAGCGTTGCTTTTCTCCGCGGGTATTGTCACTGGGCGGCGCGATGCTAAGGTTAATAAGGTTGATAATACCAATTTGATGAAGTCCGTGCAGACCTATGACGACATTTACGACAGCGTTAAAAAATTCAAGTCCACGATATGGGATAAATTACGGAATTACGGCGCGGACGACGAGATTGTTTTATATGAAACCGAAGAATCCGCCACAGGGACAAACGGAACGGCGAGTACTAACACAAAGTCGGAGGCGGCGGCAGGCACAGCCTCAGATACAGCCGACGGCGGCACGGATCACAGCGAAACCACCGCTCAGGTAGAGGGGGTGGACGAGGCAGACATTGTAAAGACCGACGGCAAATATATTTATATTCATTCCTATTCCGTAAATCGGGACGGCATAACAATAAAAATAATCGATCTGACGGGTGAAAAGCCGCGACAGCTTAAGAGCATTGAGGTAGATATATCCTCTTGTCAAAGTATGTATTTAAGTGGCAGCCGCCTTGTGGTGTGCGGTCTAAACTATTCGGGGGCCACCGTCAACTCTGTCGCTATAATTTTTGATGTTTCCGACCCGAGCGCGCCCAAGGAGCTTACCCGCTGTACGCAAAGCGGCTACTATTCCGACTCCCGCCTTATTGGGGATAGGCTTTACTTTATATCGGACTATCAGCTAAACCCCGACGCGATGAAAAAAGGCTCTCCCGAAAGCTTTGTGCCGTCAATTGACTGCAAGGATTACAACGGAGCAGTCGCGGCGGACACCGTCAAATTCTATGACAACTGCTTAAATCCCTGCTACACTGTGGTTTCGGGCTATAATATTAAGGACGGCGCGCTTATCGGCACCCAGTCGGTTTTGGGCGGCAGCTACACCGTATACGCGAGCACCGAAAATATTATCGCCTGCGGCTATCCCGATTTGGACGGCTTAACCCAGGTCGCGCGCTTCTCCCTTGACGGCGGCGAAATCACACTTAAAGCCACCGTCAAGCTTAAAGGCAGTCTTTTAAATCAGTTTTCGATAGACGAGTATAAGGGATATTTCCGTTTTGTGCTGACCGATTACAATTATCAAACGGTAGATGATAACGTAGGTGAAGACTCGGAGTCAAGCTCGGCGACCTATTCCACGGCAATCGCCGACCGCGCGGTGTTCTCAACATCTAATATGATTAATTCGCTTGTTATTTTAGACGGCGACCTAAAGGAAACGGGAAAAATCACCGATTTGGCACCCGGAGAAAAGGTTTACTCGGTTCGCTTTATGGGAGACGCCGCCTTCTTTGTCACATTCCGCCAGGTTGACCCACTTTTCAGCGCGGACGTAAGCGACCCTAAAAATCCGAAAATAATCGGAAGTCTTAAAATCCCGGGTTTTTCGAGCTATCTTTTCCCCTATGGGGGCAAGCTGTTAGGTATTGGAAAAAATGCCGACGAGAATACAGGCAAAACAGGGCTTTTAAAGCTTTCTATGTTCGACATAGGCGACCCCGCCAACGTAACCGAAAGCTCCAAGACAGATGTCCCCGCCTATACCTCTGAGGCGCTCTACAACCACAAAGCAACCCTTGCGGATTACGGCAAAAACATTATCGGTTTCCCCGTCTGGGGCACTTCGGGTGTTGAATATTATGTATATTCCTACATTAATGGTAAATTTGTGCAAAGACTTAAAGCGGAGCTTGGCATTAAAAATGAACAAAACTGCCGCGGGCTGTATATAGGAAAAATTTTCTATATTGCCGCGCCCTATGAATTGCAGTACTACGATTTAAACACCTTTGAGCTTATCGGCACACTGAAGCTTGACGGTTAGCGCACAAAAGCCGCCGACAGGGCAGGGTCAATCCTGCTGTCGGCGGCTTTATTAAATGGTTCTCTTGCAAATGTTGGGGTATTTTTTGGCTTCCCCTTGAGGGGAAGCTGTCACGAAGTGACTGATGAGGTGTAGGAGCGTTACGCGCCGTGAAATAAACTTGGTGTTGATTTCAGGCTTTCCACCTCATCCGACGGCTGGCGCCGCCACCTCCGCTGACGGCGGCGGTCCCCTCTGTCACTATGTGACATCTCCCCACACTGTGGGGAGTCACCCTCAAGGGGAAGGCAAATCTCTTTAAACCCCAAAATTAAAAATAGAACCTATTGAATCAAGCTGTATTTTGATATTGGACGTTAAACCGCAGATTATTGCGGTTTATATCGCGGGACGACGCCCACACCGTCCCTAAAAATCATTCCTCCGGCTTATAGAACAGCTCCACAACCAGATTTTTAAGGGAGGTTTCGTCGGGATAAAACTCAATAAATTCCTCGCCCTCTTGCGATTTACCCTCAATATCTCTTATTCCGTTAAATTTATATGAGGAAATTTTGCCGAAAAGATTTTCAAGCTGATTAACCGTACAATTGGAAACCATATAATCAGAAAGCTTAAGGGTCGCATCAGCAATAAATCCCTCATCCTGATCGGCTGTTTCTTTTGTCTTTTCGTAAAGCGCGCGGATATACTGCTGCTGACGCTTCATTCTGTGCGCGTTGGTACTGTCCTCCATACCGTAGCGCGTGCGGACATAACGGAGCGCTTGATCGCCCATCAGGGTAACCGTCTCCCCCTTTACAAGGGTGTTGTCTATACCTGAAAAATCGTCCAGCACCTCAAGGGTAACGCCTGAAACGAGATCGTTAAAAACCGGCACCGCGTCCAAAGTAACAGAAATATAATTATCTATTTCAACGCCGTACAGCAAGCCCGAAACGGCGTCTGCCGTGTTGCGACAGCTGACCTGCCTACCGTTACCGTAGGTATGCGCCAAAGCAATCTGCCTTGTTTCGGTATTTATTTTTTGCCCCGCGACTCCCAATATGTTAATATCGGTCATTGTATCTCGGTTTATCTGCACCGCGGTACATTCAGACTTTTTGTTGTCGAAAACAAAAAGCATCAAAAAATCCGACTGTTGGTCATTCGTATAAGAAGTATCGTCGGTGTCACCGTCAAATTTATCAATACCCATTACAAGTGCGGTCTCTATATCCTCGTTAAGCACGTAGGTTTTGCCGTCAAGCTCCACGGTTTCGCTCAAACTGCCGTCAACCTCTTGTAAGGGGAAAGTGCCCTGCCGCTTTTCCCATAGGTTTAAAAGCAGCAAGGCAGAAGAAACGAAAAATATTAGTGCTAACGCAAATGCGGCGTATTTAAAATAGCTTCTTCGATCCTTTTTCTTCCCGTTCACTTGAAGCTACCTTATCCTTTTTTCTTAGCTTTAACCGCAACAACCGCAAGAACGATAAGAGCAGCGGCGGAAACGCCGGCTACAACAACGTAAGCCCAGGGGAATTGTTCGCCGGTCTGAGGCTTTACAGCTCCTGAACCCTCGGTCGAAACAACTGTTGCAAAAGCGCCGAGAACATCGGTGGTAAATACCAAGTTTCCGTTAGAATCAACCTTTGCATCATTGATAACGGTCCATTTTCCATCATTGAAGCATAAAAGCGATACAAACTTATTAAGATTATCACACTTAATTGTTACTGTATACTTACCTGAAGCGTCCGTAGCAACGTTTCCGTCAACATCCGCTAAAAAAAGGTCACTTACGGCAAGATCCTTTACATCAACCTTTGCATTCGCCGCAACGGTCTTAATTTCGGGAGCAATTGCTGTGAGGTCAGCAGCCTCTGAAATCTGCTTATAAGCGGTCTCTAACTGCTGCTTTTTCTCTGTAGAAAGATTGTTGCGGTTTTTGTAGGGGGTAATAAGAAGGTTTCCGTTAAATCCGGGTACCGTGCTAGTAAAGTCTACCAAAGTAGGTGCGGAATTATTTGTCGGGCTTCCCGTAAAGCTTCCGTTAACCGCAAATGCAGAAATGGAGGCGGAAAGCATTAGGATAACTGTTACAACTAGAGCAAGTGTTTTTTTCATAAAGAACATCCTTCCAAAAAAATTTTTTCATTTATTAGTTTTGCGATATGTACTTCCGCTATTCGGCGGATAACATACTATATGCAAAGCTCCGCATTTCGTTGGTGAAATGCTCGCCGAGCTTATTGCCAATTAGAGTATATGCCGCTCCAATCCGCGGCGCCCGCTCCTTCATATTATGACTATCAGAGCCGAGAAAGTGAATTTTATTCTTCTTCAAAAGCGAAATAGCCCTTCTTTTAGTACGGTGCTCCAAAAAACAGGATGCATTTGCCTGAATTAAAATATCATTTTCGATCAAGTAATCAAGCATACCACGCTTTTGCGTAGGAATACATCGCTCAAAATGTGCTATTACAACCCTAACTGCGCCGGCGTGAGAGAGTTTTATAACTTCATCCACCGTGTATGAAGACCATTTTGTAATAGGCATTTCAAGCAATAAAAGGTCGGTACCCTCTATACAAAGCCTTTGAAGTCCCTCTGTCTGGCTGATACCTTCGTAATAAAGAACCTCCGCACCAAGCATTATTTTTGGCACATCCTCCGTAAGCGCTTCGGAAAGCATTTCAAAGGATTTTGCACGACGCTCAAGAAAGCTATCGATAGATTCGCGGTTGGATTCGAAATGCGGGGTCGCAACAACAATTTTCACACCTTGCCGCCGCATTTCTTCCAGCATTAATAGACTTTCCCGAACGCTTGAGCTGCCATCGTCAAGCTTGGGCAAAATATGGCTGTGTATATCTACCATAGCCGTTAGGCTCTCGAATAATACGAATTATAGTATTTCTTGTACTTGCCGTAGGATTTTTTACCTGATTTTGCACCGTTAAACAGACTTCCAAGAACGTTAACATCAGAAAGCTTCAACTGGCGTACGCAAACCTCAAGCTCCTTTTTCTCGGTATAATCTTCTCTTACAACAAGTATCATTCCGGTAATATGCTTTGAAGCGGCAAGTGCGTCAGATACAATATTTACGGGAGGAAAATCGATTACAATGTAATCAAAGCTTTCTGATAAGCGGTTTAAAAGCCTTCCCATCTTACGGGAGCCTAACAGTTCAGAGGGATTCGGTGGGAGTTCACCCGAAGGGACGATATACCAGTTGTCTAAATACTGAGATTTGTATTCTTCAAGCTGCTGGGTGTCATAATTGAATAGAAGATTGGAAAGTCCCTTGGTATTATCAATCTTCATTTTCTTAGCTATACTCGGTAAACGGAGATCGGCATCAATAAGAAGCACCTTTTTGCCGCTTTGAGCCAAAGCATAGGAGAGGTTTACCGCTGTTGTGCTTTTGCCCTCGCCCCTAATTGAACTTGTTACACCGATAATCGGGCATTTAACATCGTCAGGCAGGGTAAAGGAGAGATTTGTTCTCAAAAGCTTATACTGCTCTGAAACGGTAAAATCCATATTCTTTTGAAACAGCTTTTTATTATCCGCCGCCGTAAAATGCAATTGTTTCTTTTTTTTACCATTAAACATGACGAACGCCCCCTTTACTGCTTCTTTGCGGTCTGGCGATAGCCGTATTTATTAGAGTCTGCGGTTGACAGGTCGGGAATTACGGCAAGTAGCGGGTAATCGTAAGTATTGATGATATAATCTTCATCGTGAATTGTATCGTCCATAATTGCGAGAACGGTAAGTATACCTGCGGCAATAATAAATCCGAGAATAAAGCCCTGAGCAGTATATTTTGTAATATTCGGTGAAATTTTATTGGTATTCGGAACTGCCGAATCAATTACCTCCATCGAACAGCCCTCAATAATCTCCGAAATTCTTGCAGGCAACACCTCGGCAATACAGTTAGCAATCTTTGCAGCTTCATACGGATCTGTCGACGTAACCGAGACACTCATTACTTCGGTATCGTTCACCGAAGAAGTATAAATCATCGACGAAAGCTGCGAATATGAATAAGGTACGCCTGATTTATCAATGATTGCTTCAAGGGTTGTTCGGTTATTCAATATAACTCCGTAGGTCTTAACGAGACTCTGTGAGGCGCTTAAATCGGAGGCACTGATTCGAAAGCTGGTGGTTCCAAGCGAAACAGAGCTGTTATTAACATAAAGCATTATCTGTGAAGAATATTTAGGCGCAATAGTAAAGGCTGAAACAGAAAATCCGACTACAGCAGCGACTAACGCTGAAATCACTATAATCCACGCTCTTTGCCAAAGTGCTTTCGCAATATGGAGTAGATCTATCACATTATAATCATCAGAGGCTTTGGTTTGACCATTCATCTTTCAGACTTCTCCTAACTGTTATTATACTCTTAGTTACAATCAATTTATGTCATGAGTATACCATATTTTTTAAAAAAAGTCAACCATCAAAAAATTAGTGTATTAAACAAAAAAGAAATAACTATATAGGTGACACTGTTTAAAATGTAGAATGTAAGAAAACAAAAAGCAATCGGGAATTACCGATTGCTTCAAATTAATTGTTACCTCGCACCCAAAAAACCGAACAAAGTAAAGCGAGAAGAGGAACGAAAATAAATAG
>JBJEOE010000043.1:0-15505 GCA_051880555.1 Acutalibacteraceae bacterium | reverse complement strand
TACGGTTGTAATAATACATTCGCGTATTTCCTCGCATAATAGCGAAATTTGCGCTTCATTAAGCTTTTTAACATCATCGGGTGATTTTATTTTGCATAACAGCTTATATTCCAATTATTATACATTCCTTTTAATATCTTCGGTTAAGTAGATATTTTGTAAGCTCCTTTAAAGCGGTACTGTCGCCCTCAAAATTATCAAGCAGGTTTTCGGCGTTTTCGGAAAGCTCCGCCGCCTTTTTACGCGCGCCCTCTAATCCGTAAAGGGTGACAAAGGTGGTTTTGCCGTTTTTCTCGTCACTGCCTATAGGCTTGCCTAAGGTCTTTTCGTCGGCGGTGCAGTCAAGAATATCGTCGATTATCTGAAAAGCAAGCCCCAAGCTGTCGGCGTATTCACAGGCGTACTTAATATACTCCTCATCAGCGCCCGCAAGCACACAGCCGCAAACCGCCGCCGCCTTTAACAGGCAGGAGGTTTTTTTAAGGTACATTTCTTTAAGCTCATCGGAGGTCGCGCCCGTTTTTACAAACTCCAAATCCATAACCTGACCGCCGACCATACCGTCTATTCCCGCGTTGTCCGCAAGGACCGAAATCGCCTTTAACACCCTATCGGCGGGGATTCCCTCGGTCTTAGCCGCCGCCGAAAAGGCGAGGGTTAAAAGCGCGTCCCCCGCAAGCAGGGCGGTGTCCTCCCCGAACGCCTTATGACAGGAGGGCTTCCCCCTTCTCATATCGTCATTGTCCATACAGGGCAGATCGTCGTGAATAAGGGAATAGGTATGTATCATCTCTATCGCCGCGGCGAAATTAAGGGCGTTTTCCCCCTCCCCGCCGCAAAGCTTATAAAATTCGAGCAGTAAAACGGGTCTTATCCTTTTTCCGCCGCCCATAAGGCTATATCGCATCGCCTTTTTCGCCGCGGAATATTTATCCTCATTATCGGGGATAAGTTTGTCAAGCCGTTGTTCAATCTTTGGTAAATACTTATCAAAAATGGTGTTAATCTCCATTTTTACGCTCCTCCTCTGTAAGAGAGGTTATCTTTTGCCGCGCGGTTTCAAGGGTTTTACGGCAATCATTTGTAAGCTCAATTCCGCGCTCAAAAAGCTTTATGGATTCGTCAAGCGAAATATCGCCGCTTTCAAGCTGTGAAACGATTTTTTCAAGCTCGTCAAGCGATTTTTCAAAATCGGTATTATTGCTCATATATTACTCTCTCTCCTTAACCTCGCAGACCGCGATACCGTCCGAAAATTTAACTGTTATACTGTCGCCCCTGTTAAGCTCCGCCGCGGTCTTAACAGTTTTGCCGTCCTTTAAAGTGACCGCGTAGCCGCGGGATAAAACCTTTAAGGGGCTTAAGGCGTCAAGCTCCGCCGCAAGGGTGGAAAGTTGCGTTTCCCTCTCGGTTAAAAGACCTGAAAATCCGTTTTCAAGCCTTTCTGCGGCGCGGTCAGCTCGCTCCGCCCTCATATTTATTATATAATCCTCGGGGCGCTTAAATACGGTCGAGCTCGCTTTATCCAAACGTGCCGTACAATAATTATATTTCCCCGTAAGCGCCGCTTTAAGCAGGGATTCATATTTTTGAAGCCGCTTTTCAAGCTCTGTGCGGTCGGGAGCGGCAAGCTCCGCCGCGGCAGAGGGAGTAGGCGCGCGCAGGTCGGCAACAAAATCACTTATTGAAAAATCGGTTTCGTGACCGACTGCCGAAATAATCGGCACAGGCGACTCAAATATTTTTTCAGCCAATACCTCGCTGTTAAACTCTTTTAAATCTTCGGCCGAGCCGCCGCCCCTGCCTATAATTATTAAATCGGCGGTGTTAAGCTTATAAAGTCGGTCGAGCGCGTCAAGCATTTCGGATACTGCCGATTCCCCCTGCACCGAAACGGGACACATTATAACCTCCGCTACAGGCCAGCGGCGGGACAGAATGTTTAAAATATCCCTTACCGCCGCCCCTGTTTCCGAGGTGACAACGGCGATTTTTTTTGGGAATTTAGGGAGCGGTATTTTGTACTGCTCCTCAAACATTCCCTTAGCCTTAAGCCGCTCCTTTATGCGCTCAAACTCCCGCGCTAAGTCCCCCTCGCCCACAGGGAGCATTTGCTCGGCGTAGAACTGGTACTGACCGTCTTTTTCGTAAACCGAGGCTCTGCCCACAAGCACTACCTGCATACCGTCGCGGGGCACGAAGGGTATTTTAGCGGCAAAGGAGCGGAACATCACACAGCGGATAGCCGCGTCGGCGTCCTTTAGGGTAAAATACAAATGCCCGCTCGCATAGTGATTTTTAAAATTCGACAGCTCCCCTATTACCGCCACGCTTTGAAGATGCACGTCACCCTCTAAGAGAGATTTGACGTAGAAATTAAGCTGTTTTACGGTTATTGCTCTGATATTCATATCAAAGCGCTTTCGCCACGGTAGAGAGTATTCCGTTTACAAAGGACGCGTCGTTTTCGGTTGCATATTTTTTACAAAGCTCCACCGCCTCATTTATAGAAACCGAAACGGGAATTTCCTCAATGTACTTCATTTCAAAAATCGCAAGCCGCATAATGCAAAGGGCGGTTTTTGAAATTCTCCCGATACTCCAGCCTACCGAGCTTTCAGAGATAAGAGAATCAAGCTCGCCCAAGCTATCGTAAACCCCTTTAAATACCCTGTTAATATAATCGTCGGGTACAAGGTCGCGCGCCTCGGCGGCGGTTTCCAATATATCCTCAATACTGTTATCGTTAAATTCCTTTTCAAAAATAAGAATAAAAGCTTCTTCTCTTGCCTGCTTTCTTGTCATAACGCACCTGCTTTCATAATTACGCGATTATATTATACACGAAAATATGCAATATTTCAACCCGTAAATGCATATTTTGCATACTATTTTTTTACATATAATTATTGACAAAATGCGTCGAATGGTATAGAATAATTCTATCGCAGAGTAGATGACCGTGCGTTAAGTGCTGTCGGGACGGGGAGTTGCCGGACAGACGAAGGATTTTCCCGCGGTTCGGTCGTCGCATCCCGCTGCCGACTAATATCGCAGATTCAAGTCTCCTTATTATCGGTAAAAACGGGTAATAATAAGGAGGTTTTTTTATGAACAAAAAAGGCAAAAAGTACATTTTTTCTATGGTGACGGCGGCGCTTCTTGTCGCGCTTAAGATTATCTTAGAGCGTTTTCTTTCCTACAATGTTTGGAATCAGCGCTTCGGTTTTTCATTTATAGTGGTCGGCTTCGCCGCTATAACTTTAGGCGTGCCGTGGGCTATGGCGGTTTCGGGAGTTGCCGATATTTTGGGCGCGCTTATTTTCCCGACGGGACCGTATTTTCCTGGTTTCACCCTTACTGCAGTGCTTACAGCCCTTTGCACCGCGCTTTTCATAAGAAAAAACGCCACCCTTTTAAAGGTGACGGCAAGCGTGCTTATCAATCAGATTTTCGGTTCTGTAATGCTTAATTCACTCTGGATTTCGATACTTTACGGCAAGGGCTTTATCGCTCTTATCCCGGGAAGAATTGTTCAGGCGATATTTATGACGGTAATTCAGATTGTGCTGACCTACGCCCTTTACGGTGAAAAAAGCGCAGTTCGCCGCAGGATATTAAAAATGCCTGTTCTCGCAAAGGTACAGGCTTGATTTTAAAATGAATAATTAATAATAGTTGTAGGGACAGGCGTCCCCGACTGTCCGTTGTCTAATGTCTAACATTTAATAATGCCCCCACTCAAACGAGCGGGGGCATTGGTGTAAATTAATTATTCAGCCTCAAAAGCGTCTTTTCCGAGACCGCATACAGGGCAAACCCAATCCTCGGGGACATCTTCCCAAGCAGTGCCGGGGGCTATGCCGTTGTCGGGATCGCCGATTTCGGGGTCATAAACATAACCGCAGGGACAAACGTACTTCATTACAAAAATCTCCATTCCGCCGCAAGGTATAAACAAAAGCAAAAGACTGCGGCGGCGCACAGACCTTTAACCTATATAGTCAAAAAGCTTTTGTATGTAATCGGTAAAGAATTTTTTACAGAACCAATGACGGTGTACTGTAAACGCGGGACGCCATTTCGCTGTTAAGCATATAAAGTCCTTTGGTGTCTGAGCCAAACAGCTCCATCTTGGTAATCATATCCGAAGCGTTCTTTTCCTCCTCGCCCTGTTCCTTTACAAACCAGTCGAGCAGCTGCATAGTCCTGAAATCGTGTACCTCAAAGGCGGCGGCGTAAATAGTGTTGATAAGGCTTGTAACATACTGCTCATGTTCAAGACCTTTTTTAAGCGGCGCCATATTATCGGTAAGCTCGCAGTCGGGCTTGTCGATAGCCTCAAAGGTAACCTTTTCCCCATTGTTCTGCAAATATTGATAGAAGAGCATAGCGTGATCGCGCTCCTCCTGCGCCTGAATTTTGTACCAATTCTCAAAGCCGTCAAGACCGACGGAGGCATAGTAGTTTGCAAATTCGAGGTAAAGATAAGCGGAATACAATTCCTTGTTGATTTGCTCATTAATAAGCTCGGCAACTTTTTTGTCCATCATAATCACTCCCTTTTGTAGCATTATATCACACCGAATAATAAATATCAATATCTACATAAAAAATTTACATTAAGCTAATTTTGGTTTAACTTTTTATATAGCGCCGCGATTTCTGCGCGCAAAGCTTTATTTTCGGGTGCGGATAGCGTTGGGTCGGTTTTTAACAGCCTTTCAGCCTCTACCCCTGCCGAATGAAGAACATTACGGTCGGCGAAAATATCTGCAATCTTCATATCGGGAAGTCCGTGCTGGCGACTGCCTAAAAAGTCGCCGGGACCCCTAAGCTTCAAATCCTCCTCGGCTATTTTAAAACCGTCCTGACAGTCTTTTATAACTTGGAGCCGCTTTTTTGTATCGCCGGATCGAATGTCGGAAATAAGAATACAGTAGGACTTATACTCCCCCCTGCCGATTCTTCCGCGCAGCTGGTGAAGCTGCGAAAGCCCGAACCGCTCGGCGTTTTCTATTACCATAATAACCGAGTTCGGCACGTCGATTCCGACCTCGATAACGGTGGTTGAAATAAGGAGCTGAATATCACCTTCGGCAAAGCGGCGCATAACGCTTTCCTTTTCCTTTGGTGGCATTTTGCCGTGAAGTAGTCCCAAAGAATAGCCCTTAAACTCTCCGTCCTTTAATTTCTCGTAATACTCGGCGGCGGAGGTTATATCAAGGGTCTCGTTTTCCTCTACAAGCGGACAGACGATATATCCCTGCCTGCCCTCGTCCAAAAATTTCTTTATAAAATTGTAAACACGCTTATGATAAGAGGAATTTACAAGATATGTCTCGATTTTTTGCCTGCCCCGCGGGTATTCGTCGATAATGCTTATATCAAGGTCGCCGTAAATAATAAGTCCCAAGGTGCGCGGAATCGGGGTTGCCGACATAACAAGGGTATGCGGATTCTCCCCCTTCGCCGAAAGCTTTCCCCTTTGCGCCACGCCGAAGCGGTGCTGTTCGTCGGTAATAACAAGCCCTAATCGGTTAAATTCAACATCCTCGGTAAGCAGAGCGTGGGTGCCTACCGCAACATCGATTTCCCCGCTTTTAAGGGATTCCTTAATAAGATTTTTCTGCTTTTTGGTCTGTGAGCCTGTAAGCAGTGCGCACTTAATTCCGCTGTCCTTAGTGATTGCTAAGAGGGTTTTAAAATGCTGTTCGGCTAAAATCTCGGTCGGTGCCATTAAAGCCGACTGAAAGCCGTTACCCGCAGAAATGTAGCAAAGCGCCGCCGCGACTGCGGTTTTTCCGCTGCCTACGTCTCCCTCAACAAGCCTGTTCATAGGTCTGCCCGAGGACATATCGGCAAGGCACTCGCCTATTACCCTTTTTTGTGCGTTGGTCATTGTAAAGGAAAGGGTTTTTTCAAACTCGGCGAGCAGATTACGCTTTATTACACATCCCGCAAGCCCCCGCTTTCTTTTCTTAAGAAATGAAAGCCCCGTCTGCAGAACAAAAAGCTCCTCAAAAACCAGTCTTTCCTTTGCCCGCTCAAAGGCTTCGGGCTCAAGCGGAAAATGAATATTTTTAACGGCGGTATTAATCCCGCAAAGTCCGTTTTTCTCCCTAACGCTTTCGGGGAGTATGTCCTCCTGCTCGGGCAATAGGGACAGCGCGGTTTTTACAAGCTTTTCAAGGTTTTTTGAGGAAAGCCCCGCCGAGGCGGGATATATAGGCTCTATTCCGCAAAATGCGCCCTCTCTTATTTCGGGAGACGACATTTCCCGCATAACAAGACTTCCGCCCATTTTCCCGTAAAACAGATAATCATTGCCCTCGTGAAGCGCCTGCGCCAAATATTTTTGATTAAACAGGGTTACGGCAAAGCAACCGCTTTCGTCCTCGGCTATAAATTTAAAAATGGTCATACCTCGCCGTATATACTGCGCATTGACCGGGGTGACAATTCTCGCTTTTACACAGATGTTTTCACCGAACGGACACTCTGCGACAGGGGTTATATTTCGCCAGTCAAGGTATGCTCTCGGATAAAAACGCAGAAGGGCACCGACCGTATCGATGCCCTTTTTACGTAAAAGCTCAGCCCGCTTTTCACCCACGCCCTTTAGATACTGAATGTCGGTGGAGGCTGTCAGCATAATTTTTCTCCTTTTACAATCATTCAACTGAAAGGATATAGTAGTAAATCGGCTGTCCTCCGTTAATAACGGTGATTTCCGCTTTAGAGCCGTATTTAGCCTGAATCTGCTCTTCAAGCTCTGCCGCCTGTTCATCGGTTACATCCTCGCCGTAAATTACGGTTATAAACTGGCTGTCCCGCTTAACCATCTGCTTTAAGAGCTTCATAACACTCTTTTCAAGCTCGGTCTCGGTAAAGGAAATCTTTCCGCCGAGCATTGCCAAAAGCTCGCCTTTTTTAATTTGATGACCATCAAAATCGGAATCGCGCGCGGCAAAGGTTATCTGACCCGTTGCAATGCGCTCGGTAGCTTTCTGCATCTCAATCGCATTGGCCTCAACGTCGGTATCGGGGTCAAAGGAAAGCATTGCAGAAATGCCCTGCGGAATGGTTCTTGTATGAATTACAATTACCTTTCTTGTGCTTATAGGAATAGTCTGCTCTGCCGCCATAATAATATTTTTATTGTTAGGCAAAACGTAAACCGTTTCGGCAGGTGTGGATTCAACCGCTCTTAGAATATCGTCGGTGCTGGGGTTCATAGTCTGACCGCCGCTGACAATCGTATCGACGCCCAAATCCTTAAAGAGGCTTGCAAGACCCTCGCCCGCACAAACCGACACAAATCCCACGGGCTTTGTGGGAGCAACGGGAGTAAAGGTCTCGGTGCGGTCGGCTGACTTTGTAGGCTTCTGCTTAGCGCTTTCCGAATCGTGCTTAGCGCGCTCGTGCTGGTCGCGCATATTTTCCATCTTCATATGCACAAGCTGACCGAAGGTGAGCGCCTTTTCGATAGCGTTACCCGGGTGATCGGTATGAACGTGAACCTTAATAATTTCATCGTCGTCAACCACAACAACGCAGTCGCCTATAGTTTCAAGATAAGCCCTTAATTCGTTAGGCTCCTTGTCTGATTCAGTACAGCGGTTTACAATAAATTCGGTGCAGTAAGTAAAGGTGATTTCGGTTTCAAATTCACCCGCGGCGCTTACCGAGCCTTCTTCCTCTGCGGGAGCCTCCGGCACAGCGTTTGAATTAATCATAACGCCGTCCTTAAATACCGACATCATACCCTCAAGTATTGTGACAAAGCCCTTGCCGCCCGCGTCAACAACCCCCGCCTTTTTAAGTGTAGGCAGTAATTCGGGGGTCTGCTCCAAGGCAGTTTTAGCGCCCTCGATAGCGGCTTCAAAAACGCCCAAAGCGTCCTTTCCCCCGTCAAGCGCCGCCCTTGCATACTCCGAAGCGACGCGCGCTACCGTAAGTATCGTACCCTCCGTGGGCTTCATAACCGCCTTATATGCCGCCTCAACTCCAAGCTCAAAGGCGGCGGCAATATTATCGGCAGTGACAAACTCATCATCGCCTATTCCCTTTGCAAAGCCCCTGAAAAGTAAGGAGGTAATAACGCCTGAGTTTCCTCTGGCTCCCCGCAAAAGAGCGGAGGCGTTGACTTTAGCCACCTTTCCTGCGGTTTCGCCGCTCAGCTTTTCAAGCTCTCTCGCCGAATTTCCGAGGGTCATAGACATATTTGTACCAGTATCGCCGTCAGGCACGGGAAATACGTTCAAATCGTCAATCTGCTTGCGGTTGTTGGTAAGATTATTCGCGGCGGAAATCATAGCGTCGCGTAAAGTATCGCCGTTAAACAAATGTAAACACTCCTTAAAACAGGTTATTCCTTAATTCCGTCAATTTTTATTGTAACCCTATCAACGTTTATACCCGCAATATCCTTAACGGCATATTTAACCTTTTCGGTAATGCTGGCGGCAATAGCGTTGATGTTCATTCCGTAGGTAACCACGATATGAAGCTCTACAGATATAGAATCAGCGTTGCCCGTGACGCAAATTCCGGTATCCGCACGGTCGGTTTTTGATATTTTGCTAAATAGTTTTTGTCGGCTGCCGCTCGGAACCATTCCGACAACGCCGAAGCAGGAAGTAACCTCATGTCCTATAAGCTTTGAAAGATATGCTTCGGAAATATTGATTTTGCCGAGTCTTGTTTCATAAGCTATCATAATATGTCCTCCTATTATTTTAATTATTTTAATTATTGTATTTATATGATTCAATCGAAAAATAAATATCGCTCGCAGAGGAAATATTTACGTTTCCGATATTGTCATTGTAAAAAAGCACTCCCGTTCTGTAGCATACGGGAATAAAAGGCATTTCGCTTTGCAAAACCGAGGCTACGTCGGTAAAGGTGTTTTTGCCGCTGTAAAAGCCCTCTATAAGCTCCGCGGCGGTCGCGCTTTGAGCGAGCTGTTCGGCGGCGCTATCCGTTTCGTTGACGTTTTCCGTTGCGGCAGAGTCTGTCGGCAAATCGGCGGCGGGAGTTGGATTTTCGGGCTTTTTTATACCGTATGCCGCACTGCCGCCCTCTACAACAAGGCTTGATATATCCATATTAGGCGTAACCTCTACCTCGCCGAGGTAAAGCTGAAAATTGCCCGACTCCAAAGCCGCCTTGTATTCCTCAAAGGATTTCTCAACAACGTTTATTTTAAAACCACAGGCGGAAAGCTGGTTGGCAATAAGATAAGCGGCGGCAACACGAAGTCGGTTTTCGCTGTTTACAAGCAGGTCAAGCTTCAGCCGAACACCGCCCGTATTTTTGCGAATTCCGTCGCCGTCAACCCTATTATATCCTATTTCCTCCAAATTCTCAATAGTTATTTCTTGATTTGAGGCAGTTTCTATGTTTTGAACCGATTTTACAGGCTCCCAAACGGGATTAAAAAAGCCCGTGGCGGCAATCGCGTTATTGTAATAGCCGTCTCTGCAAATAGCTAAGCGGTCAATTCCCGTGGAAATAGCTTGCCGTAAGCCGCCGAGTGACAAATCACCGTAGGAATGATTAACGCCTATATAAACGATATGATTTATATTGATATTAAGCTTTTTTCCGCTCATTCTTACAATATTTCCGTCCGAAATATCGCTGTAGTAAATATCCGCCGCACCGATTTCTACATAATGCGAAAGTGATTCGCTGTCGGGCGCGTCAATAAGCCGAATTTCCTTTACCGAATAAGCAGAAGGATTACTAAGTGATTTTTCGTTTAAAACAAGCCCGCTTTGCGAATCGTCAAGTTTGTATCTTCCGCAGCCTATCGGAGGGAGAACCACGCTGTCCGAGGTGGTTTGCTTGTCGCTTCCCTTTTTGAGTATCGGAAAATCAAGAAGATTTACGAAATAAGGGTCTGACCTTGAAGTATTAAAAACAACTGTATTTGAGCCTTCCGCCGAGGCGGAATTCGCCTCATAAAGCTTATACGCGTATCCTGTTGAGGAGCTTTTTGCCAAATTAAAGGAATACACAACATCATCAGCCGAAAGCGGGGTGCCGTCGGAAAACAAAGTATTTTTAAGTGTTACCCTGCATACGTTGCCCTCCTGCTCTACCTTTTGTGCAAGACAGTAGGTGACGTTGTACTCGTTATCAAGCTTAACAAGCGGCTCGTAAAGCAGCTTACAAAGCTGACGGTTAGCGTCGGTCGCGGCGGTGTAGGGATTAAAAGAGTCTGACGAGGAGTAAAGAAGCGTAATATAATTGCGTTCTGCGGCGGTCACAACAGACGACTGCGGAATATCCGAGGACGAGAGCGGATTTACATTGCCGCGACAGCCCGAAAGCAATATTATAAAAGCAGAAATTAAGGCGACTGCTTTTATCGTTTTCATATTCAAGCTCCTTTCTGTCATAATCATTTAATGTTAATTCTCTCGATTTCGACTGTTCGCCCTGTTTTCGGGTCAATATCGAAAATACAGCCGTTAAGCTGACATTTTCCGTCCGCCAGCTCAAATTTTGTGGGGTCGCCGTCCTTTAAGCGGTTAATAATTATTTCCGATTTCACGCCCAGCACCGAATCGATAGGCCCCGTCATACCAAGGTCGGTGATATACCCCGTTCCGTTTTTCAGAATCTGCTCGTCGGCGGTCTGGACGTGGGTATGAGTACCGAAAAATGTGGAAACTCTGCCGTCAAGATAGAGCGCAAGGGCGCGCTTTTCGCTTGTCGCTTCGGCGTGAAAATCTACTATTATAATTTTAGCTCCGTTTCCACGGGCTTTTTCTATAAGCTCGTCCGCCGCTCTAAAGGGATTAGCAGCGCCCGCCTTTTCAAGGTAAATTGTACCGCTTAAATTAATAACCGCGGCGATGGTATAGCCCAAATCTACAAGACATATTCCCTTTCCGCTTTCGGCTTCGGGCAAATTATGCGGGCGCAAAACAAATTTGTTTTCGTCGAGATAATCAAATACCTGCTTTCGTCTGAGCGAATGATTCCCGCCGGTAATTACATCGGCTCCGCAGGCGAAAAGGCTTTCTGCACTCTCGGGCAGAATACCGTTTCCGTCTGCCGAATTTTCGCCGTTAATAACCGTCATATCAATTTTTTTATCCCGTTTCAAAGCGGGCAAAACGCGTCTTACCTCGTCGCAGCCAATACTGCCGCACACGTCGCCGACCGCAAGCAATCTCATATTTTTCTCCTTGTGTGATAATATGCATACTAATATATTATAACATAATTTTTTTATTTTTCAACGAAAAGTATTGACAAAAAATTTTTTATAGGTTAAAATCAGTAAGTACCCAAAATTTTGAGACATGGCACAGCTGATACTTCACTTGCTATAGAAGTGCCGGATCGCCTATTTGATCACCTACACGACCACAATTTAATATTTATCGGGGTGTGGCGCAGTTGGTAGCGCGCGACATTTGGGATGTCGATGCCGCAGGTTCGAACCCTGTCACTCCGACCAAAAATCCTCTGAAACCGAGCGTTTCAGAGGATTTTTCATACCGTTCCAGCCTTTTTCTCTGTCTATTGCGATACAAATTTTGTTAGGTTGAGAGTATAATAATCAGATAAAATTAGCAAAAGATAACCCCCAGAAATAATCCTTGACAAATGATATTATTGTAGTATAATATAATGATTTAACTCAGGTTAGATGGTCGGTTAGGGAGATAATATTAAGGAGAAACCATAATGCATGACTTTAGGTATGTAACCAAAAAACAAGCTCAGCCTATAAAAGATGAGCTATATCAAATTCTTTACATGGTACAGGATTTGGTGCGTGACAATTTCACTTTTAGCTTCACACCGATCGGCAGTTCGAGCCATAACATGATAACCTACGATGCAAAATCTAACATCGGTTTTGACTTCGATATCAACATCGAGGTCAATGACGATAATGAGGATTTTGAACCTAAAGAAATACGGACAATAATACGTACTGCTATCGACCGTGTTGCACCTCGCTATGGATATAAATCTTGCGAGGACTCCACAAGAGTACTTACCATTAAGAGAGTCAACACTTTTACTTCTCGTATTATCCATAGCTGCGATTTTGCAATAGTGTATAACTGCACTGATGGTAGACAACAGTATATTCGGTTCAACAAAGATAACAATTATTATTCTTGGGAATATCAGGCCAAAGGTTTTGCTGATCTAAATAAGAAAACGGACTGGCTGAAAAAGAACGGGTTATGGGGAAATTTGCAGGATTATTACATCGAAAAGAAAAACGCAAACGAGAATCCGGACAAGCACTCTCGCTCAGTTTTTGCAGAGTCAATAAATGAAATGTGTCAGAAAAACGGCTATCGCAAATAGCCTTTTTCTTTGTCTACTGCATCTTAAATTTTGACAGGGTGACTTTTCGGTCACCCTGTCATTTTCTCTTTTTCCGCCTTGATTTGCGTCTTAACTTCTGAAATCATTTCCGCAAGTTTTTCTTAACATTCTTCTCTCGTTTGTGCGTATATATTGTGACTTTCCCGCTTGCCGTTGGCGTGCTCCAGCGCCATGGTCGCAAAGGTGTGGCGCAAATCGTGGAAGCGCACCAAAGTGTCCAAAAATAGAGCCAAAAATCACTTGAAACAACCTCTTTAGGTTTATTTGTGGTTTAAAACAAATTTAAGAGTTACAGGGTTATGGTCACTGTAAGCAAATGATGTATCCACCGTTTCACAGGATAAAACCTCTACATTATCACTTACAAGTACGCCGTCAACCGAAAGTACAAAATCGGTCCCGTCACCCTTGTAGGGAGCTTCGGCGTTGCGGCAGGTCGGAGAATTAGAGCCGCTATAGCTTTTAATTCCTTTAGGCAACAAACTGTTATTAAAAGGTGCCGCCCAGTTATATTGTCCTTCGGGTCGCTCAAAATATTTGGAGGAATCTCCTAACATATCCTTATTAAAATCACCGGCGGCAATTATGTAATTCCCTTTTTCGTACTGTAAGAGCATATCCTCGCTTAACATTTTAAGCTGGTCATCGGCTATTGTGCCGTCGGAGGTATATGCCGAAAGATGAACATTATAAAGTACAAGGTCTTTGCCGTTATCGGTTTTTAAAACCGACACGCTGTAGGCACGGTCAAGGTCGAAATATTTATCGAGCGAATTTTCCACCGGTAAGCTTCTTCTGATACTTGATTCAATATTAAACCGAGAAAGTGTTAGAATTCCCGATTCATTCGCACCGATAGGCTCATAAATCGGATACAGAAAATAGGGAGAATTATAATTCTCGGCAAAGACGCTGTCAAACCCTTCAAGCTTTTCGGCTATGAGGTTTTTTTGATTTATATGGTAGCTGCGCGTACCGTCAATGTCAACCTCCTGCAAAAGCACAAAATCAGGATTTTTGTCTGCTATAACATCAAGAACACCGTTTGTGTTATTAAGTACGGCGTCTTTGGAAATAGCCCTTGAATGCTCGCCGCCATCCATAAAAAAGGAATAGTCGGCGCTGTAGGCACCAAAGCCGATATTATAGGTCAAAAGGGATAGTTCCGTATTGACAGGAGCGTTCTTCGTTGCATTACCCTCAATTTCAAGGGTTAGATTATCCTCAACACGGTGATAACTTAATACAACATACACTAAATATACCGGCACCGCCAAAACAATCGTTGCCATTACTATGCATAATGTTTTTATAATTTTTTTCTTCACTTAATCACCTTAGAATCTTTCCACACAGATCGAGCTTTCTTCTGATTCAATTTTTTCAAGGTCTATGAAAGCTCATTAACACATGGCTGCCTTGTCCGTGCGTACATCGCCATATCAAGCACCCGACCGTTTTTTACGGCGTTATTTTTTAGTATCCCCTCAAGCTGAAAACCCGATTTTTCAAGTACGCGGCGCGACCCGATATTATGGGAAAAGGGCTCGGCAAATATTCTTAGAATATCGGTCTCGGCAAACAGCTTATCACACAGCTGTGTGACCGCGTCGGTCATAACGCCCCTGCCCCAATATTCCTCGGCGAGATAATAGCCGAGCTCGGCTGTACGGCTGTGTATATTTCCCTGCCTGAAAGCGCCGATACTGCCCACCGCCCTGCCGTCTGCCTCAATTGCATAGGCAAAGGTATCTTGAGGTGATGAAGACAGAATAAAATTTATATAATCCTCAGCGTCTTTTTGCGTATACGGATAGGGCAATCCGTCCCGTAAATTGTTCAATAATTTTTTATTATTGAGCGCAGAGGCTAAATCTCTCGCGTACGAAAGCTTCCATTTTCTAAGCCTGCATTTCACGGTTATCCCCTCTTTTATCTTCAATATGTAATCGGTGTGCGGAACGTTGCGCTTAAAAAGCAGTCCAACACAAAGACAGCAAGCAGGGAGAGACAGGCGGTATGAACCTTATTCGGGTTAATCTTCTTTATAAATTTCTCCGCCGTCGGTTCTAAAAAATAGTGGAAAATCATCCCCATAATCGCAAAGCTAAGTAGGCTTCTTAGGCAGATTATTCCGCCTATATTCATAAACAGCCCGCGGTAATCCCAAAGACGAATACCGAAAAATCGGATTCCGATTAGTCCTATAATGTATTCAACAACGCCCGTGACGGCGATACACATAAAAAACAGCAGAACGGGATTTTTCTTAAGGGGCTTCATAGCGTAAATTCCCAGTGCTCCCACGCCGTAGATAGGCAGGCACGGACCGTAGAGGATTCCCCTGTTTCTAAGCATTCCCTCGGTTATCCAGTAGAAAATTTCCTCGTAAACCCAGCCTGTTAAACAACCGGTCATAAAAATAAGAAACAGATAACACAGACGATCCGCGTTCACCTTGCGATAAACCGATAGCGCATAATTTTTCATTTCAACGTTCTCTCCTCAAATTGAATCCCTTTAACGGACAAAAAGCCGTCGGTCAAGGAACTGACGGCTTTTTAAAATGTTAATTAAAGGTTTTCAATAGTCTGCATAAGGTAATCGCCGAACTGAGAGCAGGTCGCGCCGTCCTCGTGTCCTGTGATTACATACTTCTTTTCAACCTCGGTGCAGATATGAAGCGCCTCGTTAAGCTTGTTTGCCTTTTCAACAAAGCCTATATGGCGCAGGAGCATTTCGGTCGCCTTGAACATACTGGTCGGATTTGCAAACTGACCTCTTCCCGTTTCAATCATACGGGGAGCGGAGCCGTGAATCGCCTCGAACATAGCGTAAACATCGCCCAAATTAGCGCTTCCCGCAGTACCTACGCCGCCCTGAATCTGCGCCGCCTCGTCGGTGATAATATCGCCGTAGAGGTTAGGCAGGACGAATACCTGGAACTTGCTTCTTGTGCGCTCGTTAACAAGGTTGGCGGTCATAATATCGATGTACCAGTCCTCAGCCTCGATACCGGGATAATCCTTTGCAACCTCGTGGCACAGATCAGAGAACTTACCGTCGGTCTTCTTCATAATATTTGCCTTTGTAACAATTGCAACGCTGGTTTTGCCGTTGTTCTTCGCGTACT
>JBJEOE010000042.1:11052-15775 GCA_051880555.1 Acutalibacteraceae bacterium | reverse complement strand
CGATTTCATCAAATGTAGACTGTGGCATTTTATCAATGTTCTCAAGCGCCGCTTGCAAGTACATTAAGGGCGCAAAGCGGAAATTGCCCTTTGCAATATTGACTGTTCTGAGTTCGCCTGCGAAGTCGTAAATGTCCTCAAAGAGGTATTTATGGATTGCTTGCAATGTAGAAAACTTGCCGACAGGAAGATTATCTAAAATACCCTTTTCAAAAAGTTCAACAGCCTTTTTCTTGCTAATTCGTTCTTCCTCACGGGCAAGGTCGGCAGAGCTTGTCAGACCTAATTTATTTTCAAGTGCCATTTTGCACCTCCATTATTTCTTATCCTTATCCAAAAGTCCGTATGTCCGGTAGTACGACAATATCGTTTGATATTGCAGTTTATTTGTAAAAAGCTGGCGATAGGTAACGGTTTTCTCTTTGCCTTCAGCCTTGAGCGCCGCCAATTTCTCTGTAACCGAGTCGTACTGCGCAAGAATGTCGAAAAGCATTTTTTCAAAAGCATTTAATCGTTCTTCGTTCATTATGCGTGCCCTTACTTATCTGCCGCAACGCCGGATTTCATCCAAGCGTCTACTTCGCTGACCTTGAATTTCCAAAGGCGGCCGATTTTTGCGGCGGGCATATTGCGACGTTCTATCCAGTCGAGAACTGTATCACGGCTAACGCCCAAATATTCCATTATCTCCTTCATTGAATACCAGCGTTCAAGGTTGTTGTCCATGGTGAAATCCTCCATTAGCAAACTTTCTTTTTTATAACAAACACATTAGCTAATTCTGTTTCAAAAGTGTTTTCAACAATTAGTCCAATCGCTTCTACATACATTTGAAAGTTCTCTGGTGTATCTGGATAGACTGTGATTGTTCTTGCGCCATAATCGATGGTCTCATTTTGATTTTTATCTATTGATACAACGAACACGCCATCTGTCTTTAAATGTTTTGATACCTTTTTTATTGCAGACAGCTTATCGCTTATATGCATAAATGTCAAAGAAGAATAAATAACATCGAACTGTTTTTCTTCAAAATCAACCCTGAGAAAATCATCACACAAGATAGTAACATTTTCAAATTGCGAAAGGTTAGATTTTACCTTTTCTACAGTTTTGGGAGAAATGTCAACTCCAGTAAAATGAGAGCAAAGAGGGACAACTTGTATTGCCAACCTTCCTGTTCCTACTCCTATTTCCAGAACATTTTTATCGTTAGATAATCCCATTGCATCAATAAAGCTCTGACCATCCCATTTATTCATATATGTTTTCAATTCATCTACGTCATAAACAGGATCATTTCCCTCGTCTATTAGTAAATCATAATGGGAAATAACCTCTTCTATGTTTTTACTGTTTTCTAAGAACTCCGGATTCCAATCATATAGGTTTATTTTTTCCACCAACTCTTTCATGTTTCTAATCTGAGAAGAAGCTTTTAATCCTTCTTGATAATTGATTTTTCCGCTAAGAATTAGCCCAACCATGTTTTTATCCAAAGTATCAGCTAACATTGATAATGAAGTCACCGAAGCATTAAGTATATTAACTGTAGTTGCTATTCCGGAGGGGACAGCGTTTGAAAGCAATTCATCTCCCGCAATTTTGCCTGCTCTATTAAGAGATCTTTTCACAAAATATGCATTGCTCAACATGTCCAATATTTCTTCTAAAGACGAAAGGAACGCACTAGTATCAAAACCCTCTTTTTGTATAGAATCAGTAACCAATGACATATGGATATTCATGCTTTCGGATGTTTTAATAATTTGTTGACTCAAAAGTTGAATATAAGCAACTTCTTCATCTATATCGTCGATTAACGCTTCTAGATCTATTAGTTTTCGCTCTAAATCATAGTTTTCTGCATTTATGACCAACTCATAACAGTCAATGCCTTTCTCCGCACATACCTCTGTTATAAGTTTTTTGCACAACTTATCCATATTCAACCCCAAGGTTATGGATTTTACGCAAGGCAAGTTGATAAATATCGGGGTGTTTTCTTCCCCAATATTAATAATTCTCCATTCTTTTTCATAATTCCAGCATGTGTTTTTACACAGCATGTAAGAGATAATGTTCATAATATCAACATCAGAGTTTATTATTTTACCACCTTCTTCAAGAGAAAAGCCACCAAGGCCTGCATCTTTGATTGAAATGGTTGGGCGGTCTTTTGTATAATTAACAGGATATATAAATCCAACAAAATCCTTAAGTTTTGAAAAATCATATTCAACACAAAATCCCGCATAAGAATTGGCATAATGTGACCACATCAATTGATTGTTCCAGCCGCTTACACTGAAACAAGAAACTGTTATTTTTGAAAGGAATTTTCGTATTTCGGGAATATATTTAGAATCACGCATTTCAATGGCTGCGTTGTGGAGTTTATCCAACATCTCATCCATTTTTAATATTTCTAAGATGTTTTCTTCTGATACTTCAACATCGCCAAGATTAGCTACCAGTAACATAAATGCATAAAGTGATTGACCCAAAACCGATTTCCTCAAATGATTTGGCGCTTTAGAACTTAATACTTTTGCATTTGTTTTTATAAAATTAGACAATGAGATATTTCTTTGATGCATGATTGTTTGTCTTTGATTTAGATACTGCTTTAGCTCTTTAATAGCAAGAATCAACTCTGCCATCTTACCAAAGGCTCTTTGCTGAAGCAATGTGGATACCAAGGCCTTCGTTATTTCGTCCGTACTCATTGCATCTACTAACATAGCAATACATTCAGAATATACTTTTTCGGCTGAAAAGCCAATCATCGAATCAAACGGGTCATTCATATTCAATGGTGTTTGAGCGTAAACAACCCCATGGCGAATATTTTCTATATCATAAATTGTTTCTGCGTCCCTTCTGCAAGGTCTATACTGATAAAATAATCCACCAGCTTTCTTTATGTTTTCCTGCATGCTTTTTGCTTCTTTTTCAGATGACATATTCTGATTAGACATTGCCTCTCCTTTGCTGTTCTACCGGCTGTATGATTTCCTTTATTAAATACCAACGTTCAAGATTATTATCTATGGCGAAACCCTCCGTTTTCAAAAAATACAATTTTGCATAATATAGTATATCACAATCCAATGAGTTTTTCAAGGTTTAATATGGGTTTATTCGGGATTGCTTCGAAAAAGTCATAATTTAAATAAAAAACAAAGACTTCTTTCGAGAAATCGAGAGAAGTCTTTAATCGATATGCACCCAGAATTACACAAATGAAGGCACAAATCTCGGATGCGCTATTTTGTTATATTCCTTCTTGTATGTTGCAAATAACATTTTCTGAGAGACGATATGCACGTTATCATAACGCTTACTTAAAGTCCAAAAGCTGTCCGGCACACGGTTTACGGTGCAGATAATATATTCATTCTCGTAAAACGGTCGCTTCTTTGTAGTGCTGTTTTCAATCTCATTCCAGAGCTTTTGTGTAAGCTTTCCACCGGGAGTTGTATCGTAATACGCATATACAGCCTGCTTTTTCTCGCAGGCAAAGTCAAAGGTTACATTGCCTACCTTGACGTTATGATAACTTGAGTTTTTGGTGTCGATGTACTCGGTTGACATGGAGTTAAGGTTTTTCTCTAGCCAATAGTCGCACATATCTTTATAAAAATCTGTCATCAGCTCGTCATTGAAATCTTGCATAAACCGATTGAAAACATCTTCGCCGAAGCTTCCGTCAGGGTTCGGGATAGGGGTCAATAAGCACTTATACCACAGGGTTAAATAAGTGTTTGCGGGAAGATATTTTGTGTGTCCGTTTTCGCCGGGAGCTTTTATAACTAATCCGTGTTCTATCAGAGCCTTTATGTATTTGTCACATTTGTTTTTCGGAAAGCCCGAGAATTTCGCTATCTCACCGATGCGGTTATAACCGTTTGCCATTGCATAGAGCAGGGTGTTATAGCTTTCGGGCGTGCGATAGCTTTCGTTCATCCAGCTTTCCGACAAACGATAAAAGGGCGAATCGGTGCAAAGAAAAGCTCTCACATTATCCTCAAATGACAGTTCATTATTGTATAAAGAAAGTAATGCCGGAATTGCTCCGGTTAAACAGTAGAGCTTCGCTGCCGTTTCATCCGCCAGTGAGCAGACATCCGCAAGCTGCGGCATTGAAAAGTAGCTGATTTTCACCTCCCAACAAGGGATAGGCGGCGTTTCCCACGGTCTGCCGAGTAATACAACCGTTATATTGTTATCCGATTCCAAAAAATTATTCAGCGTCGCATAAAAATCATTTTTATCATTCCGTTCACCTGCATTGTCAAAAAAGACAAGCGGGTGTTTTGTATTGCCGTAATTCTTTAAGCGACCGAAAAAGTCATTCCAGCTTTCACAGCCGCCGAATATCTCGGTATGCGCATTGCAGAACACCCGAAGCGCAAAAGCAGTATCAAGATTTTTGAAAGAAAAATACAGACTTTCTTTATGCTCGGCACAAAATTGCAGCGCCGCAAAGGTCTTGCCTGAGCCTGGTAGCCCTGATACAAATACCGCCTTTTCATCTGCAGAAATATGCTGTAATGTGCTCGCTAAATCGGAAAAATACATTTTATCACCCATCATATCGTAAGTTGACCTTTTCTGTAATTATAGCCGATTTTTTGCCTTTTTGCAATCAAAGAAGAAAAATTTCAAAAAAATTTTAACCGCTGAAAACGCCCTGTTTATCAGGCTTTTCGGCGGTTTT
>JBJEOE010000042.1:0-10952 GCA_051880555.1 Acutalibacteraceae bacterium | reverse complement strand
GCCGATATTCGATTTTACATAGCTGTAAAGGAGGAATGAATGCTATGAAAAAAACAGAGCTCAAAGAGCTATATCAAATGATGTTCCCGAATTATCCGGACATTGTAACCGTCAAACAGCTTCAGGTAATGCTCGGCGTCAGGCGACACCTTGCCTATAAGCTGATTAACGACGGCGAGATACAGGCGGTCAAAATCGGAACATCACTCAAAATTCCGAAGGTCAGTGTAATTAACTTCGTGACCGAGGAACGAAGGAAGGTGAAGCCCGGTGCCTGACAGAATAGAGCTTACCCCGTCACAGAGGACACGCTGTAACCGCCTGATTCGCAGGCTTTGTGCCAATTACGATAACGGCAACTGCCTGCCGCTGGACGAGGGCGACGGGTGCGTTTGCGTGCAGATGATTTCGCTTTCCCTGATATGCAAGTATTTCCGGGGCGCAGTTTTACCCGCCGACAAAGAACTATATGCGGAGATTTTCAGACAGCGTACTTATCATTGCTTCGAGTGCAAAGCACCTTTTGTGCCGAACTCCAACCGACAAAAATACTGCCCGGCGTGCAGTCGAAAGGTTCACCGAAAGCAGAAAAACGAGAGCGCAAGAAAGCGCCGAGCGGACAGTTAGGGCCGCGGAAACACCCTGTTTATAAGGGCTTTTTTGAGCCGAATCGGGGCTTAAAGGGTAAATATACTAAAACCCCCGATTTCGGCTTTCTAACTGTCCACACAAAAACGAAAGGAAGATTTATTTATGGAAAACAAACTGAAAACCGTGGATGCGGAAACGCTGTTATCCACACCGATGAACAAAACAATGTTCATCGTCGACAACCTTATTCCGCAGGGCGTCAATGTCATCAGCGGAGCCTCCAAAATAGGCAAAAGCTGGCTGATGCTGTGGCTGGGGCTGCAGGTGGCGCAGGGACTGCCCGTTTGGGGACTGACAACGCAACAATGCGATGTGCTGTATTTAAGCCTTGAGGACACGCAGAGGCGCATTAAGGACAGGCTCTATAACCTGACCGACACAGCCCCGAGCAATCTGTATTTTGCCGTGATGTGCGGGCTCATCGGCGGCGGACTGGAGGAGCAGATTACCGATTTTTTAAGCGACCACCCGAAAACAAAGCTTGTAATTATTGATACGCTTCAAAAGGTGCGTGACACCAAAGGCGGCGCCGGCAAGACGGGTATGTACGGAAACGACTATGATGACATTTCCTCAATAAAGCGAATTGCAGACGAATACAACATATCCGTTCTTCTCGTTCACCACCTGCGAAAGCTGAAGGACAGCGACGATCCGTTCAACGAGGTCAGCGGATCGACGGGGATTATCGGTGCGGCGGACACCAATTATGTGTTCAAACGCAAGCGAAGTACGAATGCCGCAACGCTTTTAGTCAGCGGTCGTGATATGGAATATCAGGAGCTGACCTTGCAGTTTAACAACCTCGTTTGGGAGCTTGTGGAGCGAAAAAACAGCGAGGATATTCACAAAGCGGAGCTGCCGAAATTCCTTTTTCGGGTGGTGGTTTTTATGGAAAGCCGAGCCGAATGGGTAGGCACGGCGACCGAATTACTCGCCGAAATGAAGGAAACCGAAACCACGCCCAATGTGGTTACCAAGTACTTAGGGCAGTTTTCCTGTGAGGTTTTGGAGCCTGTGGGCATTGAGTACCGAACAAAGCGGACAGGCAAAAGCAGGCTTATAAAGCTAATACGAAGTGACGGCGGTGACGAAAATGACAGCGATTTCACTATATAGCAAAAAGCCCGTCACAACCGTCATTGCCGTCACAAAACAGCGAGGGGAGGTGAAATTATGCGAAGCAAAACGCTCGGAATCAATGTGCGCGTGACCGCTGCCGAAAAAGAAAAACTGATTCAAAATGCGAATTTCTGCTCACTGTCCTTGTCGGAATATTTAAGGCGGCTCGGGCTCGGCAAAGACATTGAGGCGACAATCCGTGAAAAGGATTACCGTGTTTTTCGGCTGTTAAAACAACTGAAATCCGATACGGGACTTCTTGAAAAAGACGAGATTATCCGCCGCATTGATTTGGTTTTAGAAGAACTGCAAAAGTAAAACAGAGCAAGAGAAAGTATATGCCGAATCTTTAGCAAGCAGACCCTTTATACTCCCAAAAGTCGTAAAAGGGTAAATGGCTTGTTAGGAAGTCTCCTAAAACCTCTTGCAGAAAGGAAAGGTTATGAACAAAAGAATTAAAAAACAGTTTTGGATGTCACCCAAAGACGCCGAAGAATTAAAACGCAAGGCAGAGCTTGCCGGGCTTACCGAAACGGCGGTCGTCCGATTACTTATCCGCGGCTATGAGCCGAGAGAAAAACCGGACGGACGTTTCTATGACGCAATGCGGAATTTGTCCGCTATCGGCAACAACATCAATCAGCTTGCCGCCAAAGCGCATACGCTGGGATTTATTGACGTGCCGATGCTGAAAAACGAAGCTAACCGCTGGCACCGCTTTCAGGCGGACATTGAGGCGACCTTTTTACGCCCCGCCGAAAGCAAGCTCAAATGGAAATAACGAAAGAGAGGAAAACGACAATGAGAAAATCAGATTTTACTTTACCTAAGCTGGACGATTTATTCACCACGCAGGAAATGCGGGACGACGCAAAGCTGGAGCGTGTGAAGAACATACCTCTTGACGAGCTGCACCCGTTCAAGGATCACCCCTTTAAGGTGCAGAACAACGAGGAGATGGAGCGAATGATTGAAAGCATCCGCAAGGTGGGCGCAATCACTCCGGCACTTGCCCGACCGCTGCCTGACGGCGGCTATGAGTTAATCTCAGGACACAGACGGCTTGCGGCGTGTCAGGTACTCGGTATCGAAACAATGCCGGTTATCGTCCGTGAAATGTCCGACGATGAAGCGGTGATTGCAATGGTGGACGCGAATTTGCAAAGGGAAACAATACTGCCAAGCGAAAAAGCGTTTGCCTATAAGATGAAACTGGAAGCGATAAAACATCAGGGTGTAGCTTCTGGACAGCTTGTCCAGAAGTGGTCTAGAGATAAAATGGCTGATGAATCATCAGACAGCGGAAGGCAAATCCAACGCTATATTCGCCTGACCTACTTAATCCCCGAACTGCTTTCAATGGTAGATGATAATAAAATCGCTTTCAACCCTGCGGTGGAAATCTCCTACCTTGACCGAGAAGAACATCTCACTTTGCTTGACGCAATCAATATGAATGACTGCACGCCGTCCCACGCACAAAGTATACGGCTTAAAAAGCTGTCGCAAAATGGTGTGCTGGACGATCAGATGATTTATGCGGTGATGTCGGAAGAAAAACCGAATCAGCAGGAGCAGATAAAGTTCAAGCGTGAGGATTTGAAAAAGTATTTTCCGGCAGGTTACACCGACGAGCAAATGCGCCGGGACATCATCAAGGGCTTGGAGCTGTTAAAGCGGCAGAGAGAACGAAACCGTGATGCACGCTGATTCGTATTGATACGAATACGGCAAAACAAATCGCACAGTGGAGAGAACCCCAAACCGATGGTATACTGTTGCTGTCGGTTTGGAGTTCTGTTCTGCAAATTAAAATTATTGGAGGAATTATAAATGGTAGCAGGACACTTATCCGTAAAGCACGGCAACTATTATGCTGTACTCAACTACAAAAACGCCGAGGGCAAACGAAAAACAAAATGGATTTCCTTAGGACTTCCCGAAAAGGGCAACAAGCGCAAAGCCGAAGCCGAGCTTGCAAAGCTGCGGGCGGAATTTGAAGTACCCGAGGAGGTAGGTGATTTAAGCAGCAATATGCTGTTCGCCGATTATCTTCTTGAATGGTTGGAAATCGCTAAAGGGCGGTTGGCTGTTGCGACCTACTGTTCTTATACGGCAATGATTAAAAATCCCATCGCCCCATATTTTCGCAAAAAGAAGCTGACGCTTCGTGAGCTTGAAGCAAGGCACTTGCAGATGTTTTACTCTGAGCTGCTCAAAAAGGTCAAACCGAATACCGTCATTCACTACCACGCAATTATCCATTCGGCACTCAAATATGCGGTGAAAACCGATATGCTATTTCAGAATGTGGCGGACAAGGTTGACCGACCGAAGAAAAACGACTTTCAGCCTGTATTTCTTTCAGCGGAGGAAATGCAGAAAATGTTTGAAGCACTCCGAGGGACAAGGCTGGAGCTTCCTGTATTGGTAGCCGCATTTTACGGCTTTCGCCGTGGCGAGGTGCTGGGACTGAAATGGGACGCCATAGACTTTGAGCGTGGCACGATTTCGGTCAAGCGCACGGTAACGACAGTTTCTGTTGACGGAAAGCATAAGGAAATTGAACAACAGTCGGCAAAAACAAAATCAAGCTTACGCACTTTGCCGCTTATCGGCAGCTTCCGTGATTACTTTATGCAAGTAAAAGAGGCGCAGGAGCTGAACAAGAAAATCTGCGGTAACTGCTATAACTACGAATACGACGGCTTTGTGTTTGTAGATGAAATGGGCGAGCGTATGAGAGCGCAGTATCTTACCTGTGCTTTTCCGAAATTTTTGGATAAACACGGACTGCGCCGTATGCGCTTTCACGATCTTCGGCATAGCTGTGCATCACTACTGCTTGCAAACGGCGTGCCCATTAAGCACATTCAGGAGTGGCTCGGGCACAGCGATTTTACCACGACGGCAAATATCTATGCGCACCTTGATTACAGTTCTAAAATCACCTCGGCACAGGCGATGGAAACAGGGCTTGCCTTACCTGAAAGCGGTGATTTCGGGAGCCGATGGGAGGATGGCGAAATCTAAATTTAGGAGAGTAAAAAATGCGGTATGCTCCGACCACTTGCTTTTAGAAAAAGACATAAGAAAAAAGCCTGCAATCGGCTTGATTACAGGCTTTTTCGATGGCGGAGGGTAAGGGATTCGAACCCTTGGTCCGGTATGAGCCGGACAACTGATTTCGAGTCAGCCCCGTTATGACCACTTCGATAACCCTCCGTGTATATTTCAATCTGCTTTTAACTCAAAAAATTTTTGGAGAGAAAAGCAGGAGAGAACACTGAAAAATATTCGATTTTCGATTTTGAAAACCCTTTTATATCAAGGATTTCCGGCGGACGAAACGACCAAGTCGCCGTAAAATTTCGAGTCATAAATATATTAACTGAAAAACATCAGCATAGGTAATTATATTAACTTTTGGGGGAATTGTCAAGCAAAATATGAAAAAAATAATTTTATCCTCTTTGAAAAGTTGAAAAATGTCGAAAAATGTAGTATTATGGGGGTTGGTTTTGCGAAAGGAGAGGGACAGGGTGATTGATTACCTTAAAAAACGCCCAATGCTTTTATGCGGGATTTGCGCCTCGGTGCTCTGCATTATCGGGTTTTATTCGCGCGTTGCGATTTTCTTTATCGGAATTACGCTTATTCTCCTGTTCTTCTTTTTTCTGCAAAAAAGCTACAATAAAATATATGCTTTCATAATATTTGTGCTGATTATTATTTCTGTCAGTATGCTTTCGACCTTTAATAAAATAGATAAAATAAGCGAATCGGACGGCGCATACGTTCATGGTAGCTTTATTGTGCTTGAAAATTCGGTTTGTTACGGCGACTATTATTCCTCTGTGGTAAAGGCGGCGGACTGCGACGGTCTTCGAAACGGTACGCGAGTATTGATATTCAGCAGTGACGGCGGATTTGAATGCGGTGATAAAATCAGCGCTTCGGCAAAATTGAGCGCGGTGGGTGAAAAATATAGGGCAAGCGATTATTCCGAAAAAATTTATCTTACCGGCAATGCTGAGGAGGTTACCGTTTTAAGCGAAGAGAAGGCTAATTTCCTATCGTTGGTTAATAAAACGCGTGAATATATTATAAACACGCTTTTTTCAAGCGTTAATTATGAGGAGGCGGCAACCCTTACCGCCCTCGTTTTGGGTGACCGATCGTATATATCGAAAGCTTTTTACGGAAATATAAAGGCGGCGGGAGTAAGCCATATTATGGTTGTGTCGGGTTTGCATCTGGCGGTTATCGTTTGGCTGATTACAGGGATTATTGAAAAGTTAATATATAACAGATTTTTAAAAGCATTTACCGTTGTTATGACGGTATTATTTATGTCCGCGCTTTGCGGATTTACAAAATCGATAATCAGAGCCGGCGTATGTTATATATTGTATGCCGTTAGTATTGTATTGAAACGCGATAACACGCCCGAAAACACCTTGGGAGGTGCGGTGAGCTTAATATTAATTGCTGAGCCGTTTGCAATTTTCAGCATTTCTTTTCAGCTTTCGGCGCTTTCCACCCTCGGAATTACGGCTGTCGCACTGCCCATAACAGATTATATAAAGAAGGACGAAAATGATAACGGCTTGCTTACGTGCGTCGTTTCCTCCGCTGTGGTTACCTTAAGCGCGCTTTTGTTCACACTTCCGGTGACGGCTTATGTGTTCGGTTATATATCCACGGTTTCGGTTGCTTCTAATATGCTGATTTCTTATGCGGTTACCCTGGCGCTCTCTTTTTCGGCGGTCGGATTGGTTGCATATCTCCTCCTTCCGTTTGCGGCGCAAATGTTCTTTACGGCGGCTGAGCTTTCCGCAAAATATACCGTATTTATAATAAATCTGTTCGGCTCTTTGCCGTTTTCTGTTATTAGACTCGGAAAATATGCCTTCGTGTTCGCGATTTTTTTGCTTTTTTCGGTAATATTCATTTTATTTGCTTGTAAACGAAGACAAGATATGTTAAAATTAAAAATAATGCGCAAAAAGATTATCAGTGAGGGCGGGGGAAGGCTTATATGGCGGTGATTAACGAGGACGCGTTTAAATCGCGTATAAAATCCGAAAGTCTTGCTCCGATTTATATAATATTCGGCGACGACGGCTATTTAAAGAAAATGTATGTTGAAAAGCTTACAAAAATGACTGCGGATAAGGACGACGTTTTCAATTATCACCGTTTCGGCGCGGACTGCGATTTGCAGGAGGTGTACGACGCGGTCTCTCAACTGCCGATGATGGCGGATAAAAAGTGCGTTATACTCTGCGATTACGATTTTGAGCGTTGTTCTAAATCGGATTTTGACAAGCTTTTAAGCCTTGCGGCGGAGGGAATCGATACCTCTCTCTTAATAATATGGTTTGACAGCTTGGAAATTGATTCTAAAAAGAGCGCAAAATTTAAAAAACTTGTTTCCTCCGTGGAAAAATGCGGCGGAGCGGCGGTTCAGCTTAATCACAGGCGCGCGCCTGAGCTTGTTAAAATGCTGACCGACGGCGCGGCAAAGCGGGGCTGTAAAATGGAGTCCTCGGCGGCGCGGTATCTGGTTGAAAGCGCGGGGGAGGATATTAATACCCTTGTAAACGAGCTTGAAAAGCTGTGCTCTTATCTTCCGAAAGGGGAGATAACAAAGGCTACGGTGGATTATGTCTGCACCAAAACACCCGAGGCGTCGGTTTACAATCTTTCAAAGCAGATTTTCGCGCGGCAGTCGGGCGAGGCGCTTAAAACGCTGGACGAGCTATTTTTTATGCGGTTTGAGCCGATGATGATATTATACGCGGTCTCCTCGCCGTATGTAGATATGTATAGACTTTACGCATTAAAAAAGGGCGGAGCGGACAAAAAGGAGCTTTCCGAGCTTTTCGGCTATAAGGGCAGGGAGTTTTTAATAGACAGGGCGGCTCAGAATTTGAGACTGTTTGATTTTAACAGGCTGACCTTGAGCTTTTCGGCATTGCTTGACGCCGACAGGCAGTTAAAATCCTTCGGAGCAAGCGAACGTATTATACTGGAACAGCTTGTTATAAGGCTTATTTATATTATTGCGAAGGGTGAGGCGGTTGATAAGACTTGACAGACCTGTTATTGTCGAGGGAAAGTACGATAAAATCGCCCTCGAAAACGTTGTTGACGCGCTTATAATAACGACCGACGGCTTCCGTGTTTTCAAAAACCGCGAAAAATGCGATTTAATAAGGCAATTAGCCCGCAAAAACGGTGTAATAATTATGACCGATTCCGATTCTGCGGGAGCGGTGATACGCTCGTATATTAAAAAAATAATTTCGGACTGCGAGATTATAAACGTATATGTGCCTGAGCTTCGCGGCAAGGAAAAACGAAAGGCGAAGCCGTCAAAATCGGGACTTATCGGAGTAGAGGGAATGAGCCCCGAAATAATTGAGAACGCGCTTAAAAGAAGCGGTGTTTTTTCGGCTAAGGAAGAGAATCGGCGAAAAATAACCAAGACGGATATGTTCGTTTTCGGGCTTTCGGGACGGGAGGACAGTAGCTTCAAGCGCAAAGACTTTTTGAGATTTTTGGGACTTCCCGAGTCGCTGTCGCCCTCGGCAATGCTCGACGTGTTAAACAATATGCTCACCGCAGACGAATTTTTCGACAAGGCGGAGCTTTGGAATAAAGGAATCAAAAAAACGGAGATGTAGCAATGAAAAAAATCGGGTTTGACAATGAGAAATACATTGAGCTTCAGTCGGGAAACATACGCGACAGAATAGCTATGTTTGGCGGAAAGCTGTATTTGGAGTTCGGCGGAAAGCTGTTCGACGACTATCACGCGGCAAGGGTACTTCCCGGCTTTGAGCCTGACGCGAAGGTGAAAATGCTTTTACAGCTTAAGGACGACGCGGAGATAGTGATAGTCATTAACGCAGACGCGATTGAGAAAAACAAGCGGCGCGGCGACCTCGGAATTACCTATGACCTTGATACTTTAAGGCTTATAGACGCGTTTCGTGAGATTGGGCTTTATGTCGGAAGCGTGGTAATAACAAGGTATACGGGTCAGCCCTCGGCAAACGCCTTTGAAAATCGGCTTAAAAAGCTTGGTATAAAGGTTTACCGTCACTACCCGATAGAGGAATATCCGTATAACATCAACCGTATTATAAGCGACGAGGGCTTCGGTAAAAACGATTATATAGAGACCTCGAGAAAGCTTGTGGTTGTAACCGCGCCGGGTCCCGGGAGCGGAAAGATGGCTACCTGCCTTTCTCAGCTGTACCACGAAAATAAACGCGGGATAAAGGCGGGCTATGCGAAGTTTGAGACCTTCCCGATTTGGAATATCCCGCTTAAGCATCCCGTAAATATCGCCTACGAGGCGGCGACCGCCGACCTTAACGACGTAAATATGATAGACCCCTTCCACCTTGAGGCGTACGGCAAAACAACCGTTAATTACAACAGGGATATTGAGATTTTCCCCGTTCTTGACGCAATGCTCAAAGCGATTTTGGGAGAGTCGCCCTATAAGAGCCCCACCGATATGGGGGTTAATATGGCGGGCTTTGCAATTTCGGACGACGAGGCTGTCTGCAAGGCGGCAAAGCAGGAGATAATACGGCGTTATTATGCCGCGCTTGTAAGCGTCAGACAGGGTCTTTCCGAGCAGAACGAGGTTATGAAGCTTGAGCTTTTAATGAATCAGACGGGCGTAAGGATTGAAGATCGCTCAGTGGTTTGCGCGGCGCTTGCAAAGGCGGAGGAGACCTCGGCTCCCGCGACCGCGCTCGAGCTGTCAAACGGAAAAATCATCACAGGAAAAACCTCAAGTCTTTTAGGACCCTCTTCGGCGATGCTTTTAAACGCACTTAAAGAATTGGCGGGAATCCCCGACAGCGTGAATCTAATTTCTCCGACGGTTATAGAGCCTATCGGGAGACTTAAAACCGAAATAATGGGCAACCATAATCCGAGGCTTCATACAGATGAGGTTTTATTAGCCCTTTCAATCTGTGCGGTAACAAGCGAAATTGCAAAAAAAGCACTTGAGCAGGTGAAAAACTTAAACGGTCTCGAGGCACATTCGAGCGTTATTCTTTCCCGTGTAGACGAGCAGGTGTTCAGAAAACTGGGCGTTAATATGACCTGCGAGCCAAAATATCAGACCAAAAAGCTTTATCATAATTGATAAATCCGCGGCGAAGGTGTGATTTACGGGTGATGTATGGTTAAAACACACAATATATACACCGCCGTTTTCAGCACCTGTAATGATTTTGTAACTTTTTTATGTATTTTAATTAATATTACTTGAAAAATCATTCGTGATTGTGTAAAATAGAATCAGTATTGATAATAAATTAAAAGGATGTGTTTATCGATGTCTAACCGTCTTTTTCAGGGCGTAATTCATCAAATGAAGGATGCTGTTGACCGTACCTTCGGTGTAATCGACGAAAATTTCACTATTATTGCTTGCAGTGAGCTTGGTAGAATAGGAGAGACCGTCGCAAGCTTTACAATTTCCACAAACGATATTTGCGTAAACGGCGGCAACACCTACAAAAGCGTTGGGGTTTCTCAGGGCGCGAACTATATTGTTTTTGTAGAGGGTGACGATGTTCTTGCCTCTAAATATGCGGCTGTAATTGCCGTTTCCTTTGCAAACATTAAGTTCTACTACGATGAAAAGTACGACCGCAGCAACTTTATTAAAAACATCATTCTCGATAATATTCTCCCGGGAGATATTTACTTAAAGGCGCGCGAGCTTTATTTCAATTCCGATGTTTCGCGCACGGTTATTCTTATTCGCGCTATTGAAAAGCACGATGTTTCCGTTTATGATATTGTTCAGAATCTTTTCCCTGACAAGGCTAAGGATTTTGTTATCAATATAAATGAAACCGATATTGCCCTTGTTAAGGAAACCAAGACGGGAATAGAGTCTAAGACTATTGAGAAGTTGGCTTCTACTATTGCGGACACTATTTCGGGCGAGTTTTATGTTCACGTTGTTATCGGAATCGGTACCACAGTCGATAATCTTAAGGATCTTGCCCGCTCCTTTAAGGAAGCACAGCAGGCGCTTGAGGTCGGAAAGGTGTTCGACACCGAGAAAACTATTATTTCCTATGATAATCTCGGTATCGCAAGACTTATCTATCAGCTTCCCACAACCCTTTGCG
>JBJEOE010000041.1:0-16044 GCA_051880555.1 Acutalibacteraceae bacterium | reverse complement strand
CCGTCTATGGTCAGATATGTGGTCAAAGATTTTTTAAGCTTTTCTTTAAACTATGAAAATTTGAAATTTCTCGGACAAAATACGGCTAAAACGCGAGGTTTAAAGCCTAAAAAAAGAAGAAACCCCGATACGCGTCTGCGTGTCGAGGCACTCGACTGGTGAAGACAAGTGGACTTGAACCACCGACCCCCTGCATGTCAAGCAGGTACTCTAACCAACTGAGCTATGCCTTCAAATAATTTTACTGTTCAGATGCTGCTTCAACGCGAGAGTAAAAGCTTAATAATATAAGCATTTTAATTACGCGTCTGCGTATCGAGGTACGCGATTGGTGCGGGTGACAGGACTTGAACCTGCACGCTAAAGCGCCAGCTCCTAAGGCTGGTGCGTCTGCCAATTCCGCCACACCCGCATATTAAGTTTTCCGAGGTCAGCCGCATGCGTTACTCTTGCGGTTCCCGAAATTTTTAACGGCACTAACGCCTAAAAATTTCGACCGCGGCGCCTTTTGCGCCCTCGCTGTTTCCTCCGCAGGAGGCACTCGGCGCAAAACTGCCAATTCTGCCACACCCGCATATTAAAGTAATAAGTAATAGTGAAAAGTGAAGAAGTATAACTTACCGCGACAATTGATATTTTACTTTAAAACTTCAAAAATGTCAAGGAATTAATTGAATAAATTAAAAAAAAGTGTTATAATTTGATTAACATTCGCTTTTGCTTACCCGTATTATGTTATTACGGAAGGCGGATGAAGCTATGAAAAGACGAAGGTGCGGCGAAAATTACGCCCTCATTAAATTAACCGCGATTTTGCTTGCGGCATCTGTCGCGATTACGGTCTGCTTTTACAAAATGCGTCCTGTAATAATACGGTACGCCGTAAGTATGGCGGAAACAATTTTGCTCGACTCGGCTAACACCGCTATTTTGGATATACTAAACGCAGAGGGTGTTTCCTATAAAGATATTGTCATCCTTTTGAGGGACGATACCGGTAGGGTTACAAGCCTTGAAACCGATATTGTGAAAATCAACTCGCTCAAAAGTCTTATTTCCAACCGACTGTCGGAAATTATTTCTAAGTGTGAATACTATGATTTGCATATTCCTCTGGGAACCTTTCTTTCAAGCACATATACAAGCGGCTTCGGACCTAAAATTCATTTCAAAATGCAGCTTACCGCCACGGCGAGGGTGAATTTTTCGCACGAGTTTAAGTCGGCGGGTATAAATCAGGTGCTTCATATTGTGATGATCGATATGGATATAAGGGGCGGGCTTGTAATGATGGGGTACAGCGGCGGCATATCGGTCTCAACCTCGGCTATGGCGGCGCAGACTATTATTGTCGGCACTACGCCCGACGCCTTTACAAACGTTATCGAAAGCGAGCAAGACAATACCGCGGGACTAATAAATGATTACGGCGCCGTGCCTTAAACGGCGCGGAACGGAGAAGATATATGGATATTACAGCGGCAGAAGAGAGAATTAAGTATTTAAGCAATACCCTTAAATACCATAACAAAAAGTATTATATCGAGGATTCGCCTGAAATCGAGGATTTTGAGTATGACGCGATGCTTCGCGAGCTTGAAATGCTTGAGGAGGAATACCCTGAATTTCGGCGGGAGGATTCACCAACCCAAATGGTCGGCGGCGCGGCGTTAAAGCTGTTTTCACCCGTTGAACATTCGGTTAAAATGGAGAGCCTGCAGGACGTTTTCAGCTTTGACGAGCTTAGAAGCTTTGCGGAAAAGCTTGACCTTTCACGCACCGCGTTATCTGTTGAACCAAAGATTGACGGGCTTTCGGTTTCCCTTGAATATAGGGACGGTCTGTTTTTCCGCGGCTCTACGCGGGGCGACGGCGTTACGGGCGAGGACGTGACCGCCAATCTTTTGCAAATTAAAAGTATACCCAAGGCAATAAGCTTTGATGGCGCGCTGGAGGTTCGCGGCGAGGTTTATATGCCGCGTGAGAGCTTTGAGAGGCTCACTGAGCGGCAGGAGCTTATGGGTGAGACCCCCTTTAAAAACCCGCGCAACGCGGCGGCGGGCTCTTTAAGGCAGAAAAACTCCGAAATCACAGCCGAACGCGGGCTTGACATTTTTGTTTTCAATATTCAGCGTATTGAGGGCAAGGAGTTTTCCTCGCATATTGAAACGCTGGACTTTTTAGGCGATCTCGGCTTTCACACTTTGCCTACCTATAAAAAGTGCGTGGACATAGAGCAGACGGTTGCCGAAATTGAGCGAATCGGGCTGTCTCGCGGCGGTCTTCCTTATGATATTGACGGCGCGGTTATCAAGGTTGATAATCTCTCTTACAGGGAAGAACTTGGCAGTACCTCTAAATATCCTAAGTGGGCGGCGGCATTCAAATTTCCGCCCGAGGAAAAGGAGACGGTGCTTAAAAGCATTGAAATCGGCGTGGGCAGAACGGGCGCGCTTACCCCCACAGCCGTTTTTGACCCGATACAGCTTGCGGGAACAACCGTGAGCCGCGCAACGCTCCATAACGAGGACTTTATAACCTCAAAGGGAATTTGTATAGGCGATACAATAACCGTCCGCAAGGCGGGGGACATTATTCCCGAGGTGCTTGCGGTCTCAAAGCACGCCGAGGGCGCTTCTGCCTACGAAATGCCGAGTGTTTGCCCCTCCTGCGGCTCGCCCGTATGGAGGGAGGAGGGCGAGGCGGTAATTCGCTGTACCAATGCCGACTGCCCTGCACAGCTGTTAAGGCATTTAATTCATTTTACCTCCCGTGACGCTATGGACATCGAGGGCTTGGGTCCCGCCGTGCTTGAACAGCTGCTAAATGCCGAGCTTATAAAGAATATCGACGACCTTTACAGCCTTGATTATGAAAGGGTTGCAGAGCTTGAACGAACGGGCGAAAAGAGCGTAAATAACCTTAAAACGGCGATTGAAAAATCAAAGCAAAACGACCTTGCAAGGCTTATTTTCGCCTTTGGTATTCGCCATATCGGCAGTAAGGCGGCGGCACTGATTTCGGAGAATTTCGGCAGTATGGAGACGGTTTTAAACGCTACTGAGGCAGATTTTGAGGCAATAGACGGCTTCGGTGCTGTGCTTGCAAAATCCGCTTATGAGTTTTTTGCGCTCAGCGAAACCCGCGCTATGATCGATCGCCTGCGCGAGCGCGGAGTTAATATGAAATCGCTTAAAGAGGTGAAGGACAACCGCTTTGCGGGAATGACCTTTGTGCTTACGGGTACGCTTCCGACCTATTCAAGGAGTGAAGCCACCGCGATTATAGAGGGCTTCGGGGGTAAAACCTCGTCTTCCGTTTCCAAAAAGACAACCTATGTTTTAGCGGGCGAGGAAGCGGGCAGTAAGCTTGACAAGGCGAATAAATTAGGCGTTACGGTTATAGACGAAAACGAGTTCAATGAAATGATAAAAACCGCGGAATGAGACTTTTAATACAGTTTTCGGTTTTTTGTGATTTTTTTAAAAAATTCTTGACAAAGGGGAATTTGCTGTATATTATTGTATTAGGTGATTAGTACACTAAGAAAGCAGATAATATTAAATTTTCAAATAGGAGAGAAAAATTATGCAGTTATTTAATATTGATTATGTCCCGGGTAAGGAATTTGAGGCTTTGGGTCTTGTAAAGGGCACGGTTGTGCAGTCGAAAAATATCGGCAGAGATTTTATGGCAGGAATGAAAACCTTCGTCGGCGGTGAAATTAAAGGCTACACCGAAATGCTTGTCGAGGCGCGGGAGATTGCTACAAAGCGTATGGTTGACGAGGCGGAGGCTCTGGGTGCGGACGCAATAGTAAATATTCGATACGGCTCCTCGGCGGTAATGCAGGGTGCGGCAGAGGTTATCGCCTACGGCACGGCGGTTAAGATTAAATAATACATATTTGGAATTATAAAACGAGGGAGAGAAGTAATGAAATTTACCGTTGAGCATTTAACCAAAAGCTTTGGCGTAAAGCGGGTGCTTGAAGATATTAATTTTACATTTGAGCAGGGGAAGATTTACGGGCTGTTAGGCAGAAACGGAGCGGGAAAAACCACCCTTTTCAACTGTCTTAACGGTGATATAAAATATGATACGGGAAGGCTCTTTTTCGAGACAGGGGAAGGCTTGCGCGAGCCTGTACCTGAGGACATAGGATATGTGCTGTCCACACCCACCGTTCCTGAATTTATGACGGGCAGGGAGTTTCTTAAATTCTTTTTGGAGATAAACGAGGACAGAATTACAAGCCCTAAAACAATCGACGAATACTTTGATTTTATGAGTATCGAGCCGCAGGACAGGAACAAGCTCTTAAAGGACTATTCCCACGGAATGAAGAACAAAATGCAGATGCTTATAAACATTATCGCACAGCCGAATTTGTTACTGCTCGACGAGCCGTTGACCTCCCTTGACGTGGTGGTTGCCGAGGAAATGAAGCAGATACTCCGTTCGGCTAAAACCGACCGTATTATTATCTTTTCCACCCATATATTAGATTTAGCTCTCGACTTATGCGACGAAATTGTGCTTTTAAGCCACGGCGAGCTGGAGGCTGTAGATAAATCAAACCTCGGAAGCGATGAATTTAAGGAAAAGATAATCGCGGCTTTAAAGGAGGACGGTAATGCTTAAGACCTTAAAGCTGTCACTTGCTCTTGAAAATACATACCTCGTTAACAGCATACTCTATGCCATAAAGCAGATACCGTTAATTAAAAAAATCATTCCCGACAGCATTTACAGCGAGGGCGGGCTAAAGGTATTTGCAAATGTTATTTCGGTAATTTGGGCGGTTATTTCAACATTTATATGTAAGCTTTTATATTTTCTTGTAATGATTGCCGCCGTATCGGGGTATTATAAGAATCCCGAACAGTTCGGCATACCGCAGTTTTTGCAAATGCTTATACCGCTTACAATAATCGGTGCGTTTATGAACACACTGATGTTCGACCCGTCAAAGGATAAATATTACGCGATAATACTTCTCGGTATGGAAGCGCGGCGATACACCCTTGCAAATTACGCGTTTAGCATCTTAAGGTTGATGCTTGGATTTACCCTTGCCACCTTGATTTTCGGGCTTTTATTTGGGCTTTCGCTATGGATGGCTTTGATTGTTCCGTTTTTTGTTGCGGGAATGAAGATAACCTTTGCTGCATGGGAGCTAAGAAAATACGAAAAGAAAGGCACGGTTAAAGGTAACGGCAAGACCGACTGGATTAAGGTATTATTAATAGCACTGTTCCTCGTCACTGCATACGTACCGCCCGCATTCGGGATTATTTTGCCCGAAACGGTAATTTTAAGCTTAATGTGCCTTACGGTGCTTGCAGGCGCGCTTTCGGTTAAAAAAATAATTACCTTTAAAAGCTACCGCGCGATGTATAAGGAGCTTTTGAACGACGCGCTCGACGTACAGATGGACGTAAGCGCACTGATTAAGCTCCAAAAGGAGCAAGCCCGCAACAGTATCACCTCGGACGGCGGTATTACAAGCAGTAAAAAAGGCTTTGAATATTTAAACGAGCTTTTTATAAAGCGGCACAGGAAAATCCTTTGGCGGTCTGCCGAGCGAATCACGCTTGTGGTGCTTGTACTTATAGCGGCGGTGCTTGTGCTTTTTAAATATGTACCTGAATCAAAATCCGTTGTCAACGGTGCGATGATGAATTTGCTGACCACCTTCTTTTTTGTAATGTATGCCCTCAACCGCGGTACCGGTTTTACTCAGGCGCTTTTTATCAACTGCGATTCAAGCCTTTTAACCTATTCCTTTTACAAGCAACCGAAGTGTATATTGAAGCTCTTTCAGATACGTCTGCGGGAGATTATTAAGGTAAATCTTCTGCCCGCCGCTGCAATAGGCGGGGGACTGGCGCTATTGCTATATGTATCGGGCGGAACGGATAATCCGCTTAACTACGCGGTTTTGTTTGTATCTGTTGTGTGTATGAGCGTCTTCTTTTCGGTGCATTATCTTATGCTTTATTATCTCCTACAGCCCTATAACGCGGGTACGGAGCTTAAAAGCGGCACATATAAGCTTGCTATGGCGGCTACATATATCGTCTGCTATGTTTTTATGCAGTTGAGATTTCCTACTTTGATTTTCGGCGCAGTAACCATTGCTTTCTGCGTGATTTACTGCATTGCGGCGAGCGTTTTGGTGTATAAATTAGCCCCTAAAACCTTTAAAATACGCTCATAAATATAGTTAAAACCGCCGAGCGCTCGGCGGTTTTGCATATTATTATTTATTGCTCGGGCTGTTTTTACGGTATTTAAGGTAATCCTCAAGGATAATCACCGCCGCTACAGCGTCTATTACCTCCTTGCGCTTTTTGCCGCGCGTATCGGTAAAATTAAGGGCGGTATGGGCGGAGACAGTGGTACAGCGCTCGTCCCACAGGACGGTGTTTTTTCCGCTTGCCAAGCCTATTCTTTCTGCGATTTCCTTACATTCCTCGGCGCGGCTGCCCGAAGAGCCGTCCATATTTTTAGGGTAGCCCACTACAATTAATTCCGCGCCGTACTCATTTGCGAGCGTGGATATTTTATTAATAAGTCTTTCGGTGTTGTATTCGGTTATCACCGTTTTGGGAAAGGCAAAGCTCTCGCCGCTGTCCGAAACGGCGATACCCGTGCGGGCTTTTCCGAGGTCGACTGACATAATAATCATTTTTTATCTTCCGCTCCATCCTTGTTTTTACCCATAAAGGAGGAAAGGCGGCTACGCTTGGGGATAAGAGCCTCAGGCAGGTGAGAGGTGTCGTTATAAAACACAACCTCGGGGTTTAGGTCATTATCAAACCTTATAAGGCTTACCGCCGTGTTTTCGCTCCAGGGCATTTCGGAAAGCTTATTAATGTCACCCTTTAAAAGACGGCACAAAAGACAGCGTGTAACTCCGCCGTGGGTAGTGCAGGCAACAGTTTTACCTGTGTTTTGGGCGGCAATTTTTTTGACCGTGTTCCATATGCGTTCGTAAGCGTCCCGCATTTTCTCGCCGCCCTCGGGCGCAAAATCCTCGGGGTGGTTGTCCCAGGCGTCCGCAAGCCCGGGTATGGAATTAAAGGTCTCGATAAAGGGCTTACCCTCGACAATTCCGCCGTCAAGCTCAATAAGCCCCTTTTCGTCTATCGGCTCTAAGGGCTTATCGCCTATCACCGCAAGGGCGGTTTTTCGGGCGCGGATAAGGGGGCTTGTGTAAACCTTGTCAAGCGGTATATCCTTAAAACGGTTTGTTAAATACTCAAGCTGTTTTGCTCCCGTTTCGCTTATATCAAAATTAGAGGAGCCCTGAAAGAGGCGCTTTACATTGCCGATTGCCTCGCAATGGCGCACCATATATACTTCCGTCATTTTTTATCTCCGTTCTTTTATTGTTTTCGGAACGGATAAATCCGTTCCCTACGGTGTAAGACAGTAACCGCCTATCAAATACAATATAACATTTTTTGCTTTGATTTTCAACCCTTTTTGTCAAATCGTAACCTCGTTTTTAAGCTCCTCTCCTGCGAAATAGGAGCGGAGATTCTGTAGGGTGGTTTCGGCTATACCGTCGAGCGCCTCGCGGGTCAAAAACGCCTGATGTGAGGTGACTATTACATTAGGCATTGAAATAATGGTAGAAAGGGTGTCGTCGGGGATAATTTCGTCGGAATAATCCTCAAAGAAAAGGGCGGTTTCTTCCTCGTAAACATCAAGCCCCGCCGCGCCGATTTTACCTGATTTAAGCCCGTCAATAAGCGCTGTGGTGTCGATCAGCAAGCCTCGGGAGGTGTTAATAATATAGGCCCCGGGCTTCATTTTTTCAATAGTTTCCTCGGAAACTAAGTGGTGATTATCCTTTGTCAAGGGACAGTGGAGAGAGATGATGTCGCTCCGCTTTAAAAGCTCGTCAAGAGGCACATAGTTTCCAAGGAAACTATTGTTTTCGTAAGGGTCATAGCCTAAAATATTCATACCGAAGCCCTTGCAAATCTCCGCAAAGCAGCGTCCTATTTTACCCGTACCGATAATGCCGACGGTCTTGCCTTTAAGGTCAAAGCCGATAAGCCCCTCAAGCGAGAAATTGTGGTCGCGGGTTCTTATATAAGCACGGTGGAGCTTGCGGTTAAGGGTTAAAATAAGCCCCATTGCGTGCTCCGCGACAGAGTATGGCGAATAGGCGGGAACCCTTAAAATTTTAACCCTCCCCGCGGCGGCTTTAAGGTCGACATTATTGTAGCCCGCGCACCGCATAGCGATAACCCCTACGCCGTATTCCGATAATTTGTCTATTACCGCTTTATCAATCGTATCGTTTACAAAGGCGCATACGCCGTCACAGCACGCCGCCATACTTACTGTATCGGCGTTTAATTTGTTTTCAAAATAGCGAATGTTGATTTCCTCGTCTGAAAAGCGGGAAAAGCTTTCCTTATCATATGCTTTCGCGTCAAAAAAAGCTACTGTTTTCATATTACCACTCCAATTAACTAAAATTGATATTATTATCTGCATAAATAATCAGCAATATGCGCACTTGTTAAATTTGAATATATTATGTATAATATTTTACAAGTGTAGATTTCCGAGACAGGCATATTTTTGCCGCCTCATTAAAAGGAGGAAGTCAAATGAAAAAGTATTTAAACAGGCTTTTTATTGACGGACTGTCGGGTATGGCGTACGGTTTGTTTTCAACCCTTATAATCGGCACGATAATCTGTCAGATTGGAAAGCTGGTCGGCGGGAACGTTGTCGGACAATACCTCACTGAAATAGGTAATGTCGCAAAAACCCTTACGGGCGCGGGAATAGGCGTGGGAGTTGCCTGCAAGCTGAAGTCCTCGCCCCTTACCACCGTCGCGGCGGCGGTTGCGGGATTAATCGGCGCGTTTCCGAATCTTAGTCAGGAAGCTTTTGCAGTAGGTAAACCCGGTGAGCCGCTCGGCGCATTTATAGCGGCGTATGTCGCTATCGAAATCGGCGCGTTGGTATCGGGCAAAACAAAGGTGGATATAATATTAACGCCTGTCAGCTGTATTTTAACAGGCGCGGCGGCGGGTTATTTTGTAGGACCTTATATTTCCACCGCTATGAAGTGGGTCGGCGGTCTTGTAAACATCAACGTTGAAAACAGCCCTATTATAGGCGGTATTGTTGTATCGGTTGTAATGGGTATACTCTTAACACTGCCTATTTCTTCGGCGGCTATCGGTATTTCAATGGGACTAACGGGTCTCGCGGCAGGTGCGGCGACTATAGGCTGCTGCTGTAATATGGTGGGCTTTGCGGTAATAAGCTACCGCGAAAACAAGGTCGGCGGGCTTATCGCGCAGGGTATAGGCACCTCAATGCTTCAAATACCTAATATTGTCAGAAATCCGCTAATCTGGTTGCCCGCAATTATATCGAGCGCAATTTTAGGTCCGATTTCTTCGGCTGTCCTTAAAATGGTAAGCAATCCCGTAGGTTCGGGTATGGGCTCTGCAGGTCTTGTGGGTCAGTTTATGTCCTACGACAGTATGGTTGCGGCGGGCTTTTCCCCCGCGGTTACAATGCTTGAGATAATCTTAATGCATTTTGTTCTGCCTGCTGCTATTTGCTTAGGTATTTCAGAGGCGATGAGAAAGATAAAGCTTATAAAGCCTAACGACCTAAAGCTGGAGTCCTCAAATGCGTAGGAAGGAAAGGGCGGTCGCGGCGGTGGAAAGGCTTGAAAGTCTTTACCCCAACGCAATATGCTCTCTTGAATATACCGACGCGTTTCAGCTGTTAATCGCAACAAGGCTGTCCGCCCAATGCACCGATAAAAGGGTAAATATGGTAACTCCCGCCCTTTTTGCCGAGTTTCCCGATCCGCAAAGTATGGCTTCTGCCGAGCTTTCCCGGGTTGAGGAGCTTATTAAAACCTGTGGACTTTATAAGACCAAGGCGAAGGACTTAATAGCGATTGCAAAGGCGATAACCGAGCGGTACGGCGGCAATGTGCCCGACACGATTGAGGAGCTTACCACCCTAAAAGGGGTAGGGAGAAAGACCGCGAACCTTGTCTGCGGCGATATTTACGGCAAGCCCGCGGTTGTGACCGACACACATTTTATAAGGATTTGCAACCGTTTGGGGCTTGTTGAAACAACGAACCCGCTTTCGGTTGAAACGCAGATGCGAAAGCTTTTGCCGCCCGAAAAATCAAACGATTTCTGCCATAGAACGGTGCTGTTCGGACGAGATGTCTGCACGGCGAGAAAGGCGCACTGTGAAAAATGCGTGCTTTCCGATATTTGTCCTAAAAAGATTTAAGTGGTGAAAATAATGGCACAAAAAAGAGCCGCCGCTATACACGATATTTCCTGCTTCGGCAGATGCTCGCTTACCGTGGCTTTGCCGATACTTTCGGCGGCGGGGGTGGAGACCGCGGTTATTCCTACCGCCGTTCTTTCCACCCACACGGGAGGCTTTAAGGATTATACGGTAAGGGATTTATCCGAGGAAATTGTTCCTATTGCGAGGCATTGGAAAAGCGAAAATATAACCGTTGACGCGGTTTATACGGGCTATCTTTGCTCAAAGTATCAGATTTATCTTGCTGTGGAAGCGGCGCGTCTTATAAGCCGCGAGGGAACAGTATTTATCTGCGACCCCGTAATGGCGGATAACGGCAGGCTCTACAGCGGCTTTGACGTGGATTATCCTAAATATATGCTAAAGCTCTGTGCCGAGGCGGATATTATTACCCCCAATATTACCGAGGCGGCGCTAATGCTCGGACTGCAGTACAGGGAGGGTCCTTATACAGAGGACTACATTAACGCTCTGTTAGAGGGAATGTATTTAAAAACACATTCAAAAATAGTCTTAACCGGCGTATATTTTGACGAAAGAAAAATCGGTGCGGCGGTGTATGACGGCGAGAGTAAGGCTTATGTTTTTGCGGATAAGCTTAACGCCGCTTATCATGGCACGGGGGATATTTTTGCAAGCACCCTTACCGCGGCTCTGCTTAATGACCGCAGTCTTAAAGCGGCGGCGCAGATAGCCGCTAATTTCACCTGCGGCTGTATAAGGAAGACTATGGAAAGCGGTACGGATATGCGGTACGGCGTTAATTTTGAATCGCAGATACCGAATCTTATTAAATATTTGGAGCTTTAAATGAAAGAGGAATATTTAAGAACCGCCGCGCTTATCGGCGAGGACGGACTTGAAAGGCTAAAAAACTCAACCGTAGCGGTTTTCGGCGTCGGGGGAGTAGGTTCCTACGCCGCCGAGGCGCTTGTGCGCTCGGGTGTGGGTAGAATATTTATTTACGATAACGACCGCGTTGCAAAAAGCAACATCAACCGCCAGCTAATCGCCCTTTCTTCGACTGTAGGCGTTTTTAAGACAGAAGCGGCGGCGGCGAGACTTCGCGACATTAATCCCGACTGCACTGTAATAGAAAAACGGGAGTTTGTAACCTCTGAAAGCGATATTCCGTTTGATAGCTTTGATTTTATAATCGACGCGGTGGATAACGTCACCGCAAAGCTTTTTTTGGCGATCGAGGCTGAAAGAAAAGGAGTACCGATAATAAGCGTTATGGGGACGGGCAACAAGCTTGACCCGACAAGGCTTAGAATTACCGATATTTATAAAACGAACGTCTGCCCGCTGGCAAGAGTTATGCGTTACGAGCTTAAAAAGCGCGGGGTAAAGCGGCTTACGGTTGTTTGGAGCGATGAAACCCCGATAAAGCCCGCCGACTGCGGCGAATACCGCGACACGGGCAGAATACCGCCCGCGAGTATGGCTATGGTACCCGGTGCGGCGGGACTTACTGCGGCGGCATACGCCGTTAAAGCATTGATAAATAGAATATAGATAAAAATGAAAAAGAGCCGTTTTCACGGCTCTTTTTCACTTTTAAGGGGTTTGAGGAGAGAACTTCTCTTTTTAAAAGAGAAATTATACCAAAACGGGTGCGGCTCCCTTTTCGGTACAAGTATATATTAAACTATAAATTTTGCTTTTCTGTGAACGCTTTTTAAATTTTTAGGGAATATAATATTGTATATTTGTTAATAATATTAAAGCAACCAAAAAGCCGCTTACACAAGAAAGGAAAATTACAATGAAATATTCGGAATACCGTTCACAGTCAAGATTTAAGGGCTCGGCAGCCTTTTATATAATTATTGCTTTCTGTCTTATTGCCATAGGCGGCGCCGCCTGGTTTGCCGCGGCAAGCATTAATAAACGCGACCTACCTAAGACTGAAAGCAGTGAAATTCCAAATTCCTCTTATTATTCTTCCCCCGAAAGCAGTATAATATCAAATCCGCCCGCCGTCACCCCATCTGAGGAGGTAGGTAAGGCGGTATCGGACGAGCCGTATTCCTCAGAGCAAACGGCTACTGAGTCTAAGGGGGAAGATTCCTACGCGGTAATTTTCAGTATGCCCGTGGGTGGCGAGGTAATTAAGGATTACAGCGAAAAACAGCTTCAATATTCCGCAACCTACGGGGATATGCGAATCCACACGGGTATCGACATTGCCTGTGAGGACGGCACATCGGTAAGCGCCGCAGGGGACGGAAAGGTAACCGTTATTGAGGAAAACTCCTTTTTAGGAAATACCGTCACAATAGACCACGGAAACGGGATTACAACCAAATACGCCGCCCTAAAAAATATTAAGGTAAAAGAGGGCGATAAGGTGACGGCGGGCGATATTATAGGTGTTGTTACAACGGTTCCCGCAGAATGTGCCGACCAAAGCCATCTGCACTTTGAGGTATTTAAAAACGGACATTCCGCCCCGCCGCTTTCCACCTTGGGACTAAACTAAACCCCGCCCCCGAAAATTTATCGCTTAGGGGCAGAAAAACGCGTCGGTTTTCGGCGCGTTTTTTATACGTATTATTTAGAAGATTATAGGAATAAAGGCGTTAATAACGAAAATAAGCAAAATTGACCCTTATTTTCGTGAAAAATTTTTTCAAAAAAGATTGACATAATACCGATTTTGTTTACAATTATATATAGGACTTAATTTAATTTTTTTCGGACGTGTTTTTATAATGGTTTTTTCAAGTCTTCTGTTTTTATTTTTGTTTTTGCCGCTTAATCTGCTGGCTTATTTTTTTGCTAAGGATATTAAGACGAAAAACACCGTAATGCTGGTGTTTTCGCTTATTTTCTATGCCTGGGGAGAGCCGCTTTACATAATTCTGCTTGTGGGTATGACCCTTGCGGATTGGTATTTCACCCTGTTGCTTTCAAAAGAAGAGCCGCGCTCAAAAAAGGCGAAGCTGTGGCTTGCCGCGGCGGTGGTGACAAATCTTGTTTTACTCGGTATTTTCAAATACGGGAGCTTTATTCTTTCCAATCTTTCGGCGGCTGTCGGCTTTCCGAAAAGCGTTCCGATTATACCGCTCCCGATAGGAATATCCTTTTATACCTTTCAGCTTATTACCTATTGCGCCGACGTGTACCGCGGGGATGTGCCTGTTCAGAAAAGCTTCAAAACATTGCTTTTATATGTAAGTATGTTCCACCAATGCATTGCGGGACCGATTGTGCGATATAAGGATATTAGCGCGGAGCTCCAAAACCGCACGGTTACTTATACCGATATTGCCGAGGGGCTTAACCGCTTTGTTACCGGACTTGCAAAAAAGTCGCTTATAGCCAACTCCTGCGCGGTTGTTGCGGATAATTTGCTTGCCGCCGATAACCCGACCCTGCTTTCCTCCCAAAGCGTACTTGCGCTGTGGGTGGGTATGCTTGCCTATATGCTGCAAATTTACATTGACTTTTCCGCATATTCGGATATGGCGATAGGTATGGGACGGATGATAGGTATTCATTATCCCGAAAATTTCAGATACCCCTATATGTCGCTTAATGTTACCGAGTTCTGGCGGCGCTGGCATATAACCCTCGGGAGCTTTTTCAGGGATTACCTTTATATACCGCTTGGCGGAAACCGCAAAGGGATATTCCGCACCGTATTTAATCTGCTTGTTGTCTGGGCGCTTACGGGGCTTTGGCACGGCGCGTCCTGGAACTTTGCGCTGTGGGGACTTTATTTCTTTATCTTTATCGCGGCGGAAAAGCTTTTCCTTTCACGGCTTCTTAATAAAAACCGCGCGGTATCCCACATATATTTACTTTTAATTGTATTTTTCGGCTGGATTCTTTTCCGCTTTGAAGACCTTTCGGACGTATGGTGCGTGATTAAAGGACTGTTCGGCGCAAACGGTAATCCGCTGTCAAGCTTTGAGGCGTTCACCACGGTTAAAAGCTATGTAATTATGCTTCTTATAGCCGTTTTGGCCTGCACTCCGATAATCAAAAACCTTACCGACAGACTTAAATTCGGCGCCCTTAAATCGCGCGGAGCGCTTGTTGTTTATTCAGTAGCACAGTTTATAGTTCCCGCGGTTCTGCTTATTATTTCCGCCGCGGCGCTTGTTGGAAACAGCTACAATCCTTTCCTGTATTTTAGATTTTAGAGGACGATTATGACAGAAACCACAGAATTAAACGAAGAAAAAACCGAAACCGCCGCAGGGGAGAACGAAAACCGCCTTATAATATCCAATTTGCGGGCGATTAGAATACTGAATATCTGGTATGTGCGAGTTTTTATGCTTTTGCTTTTCGCATTTTTTATTTTATCGCTTGTAATTCCGCTTAGACCCAAATATTCCGAAAGCGAAAAACGCGAGCTTGCTAAATTTCCGAAATTAACCTTTTCCTCCTTCTTTTCGGGCGATTATTTTGACGGGATAAACACATGGTATTCCGATACCTTTCCTTTAAGAGAAAAACTTACAGACTTAAACGCAGGTGTTACGGGGCTTTACGGTATAACCGACACAAGAATACACGGCACGGTGGAGCAGGGTGACGAAATACCCGAAGATAATACCGAGAATACGCAAGCGGATGCTTCGGATTCTGCTGATTCAGCGTCATCTGCAGAAAGCGTTACAGAAGATAAGCTTGTAATTGAGGAGTCGGCGGTCGCGTCAAAGGAGGAGCCGCCATCCACCCAGACCCTCGGAGCATTGCTGATAAACGGCGACACGGCGTATGAGTATTATAACTTTGTAAAGTCTACTGCCGACAGCTACATTGCGGCGGTAAACCGTGCGGCGGAGCTGCTAAACGGAAAAGCTACGGTTTACGATATGATAGTACCCACAAGTATGGGCATTTGCGCGCCGGAAAACGTGCTTGCGGGAATTAACACCTCCGATCAGAAAAAGGCAATAAATTATATCTACTCGGGAATGAGCGGGGTTAAAACCGTTTCTTTGTTCGATACTTTGAAGGCGCATAAAAACGAATACATATACTTCCGTACCGACCACCATTGGACGGCTCTCGGCGCGTATTACGCCTACTGTGACTTTATAAAGCTTAAAGGCCTTGCGCCCACGCCGCTTGAAAGCTTCACGGTAAGAGAATTTCCCGATTATTTAGGCTCCTTTTATTCTTCAAGCGGAAAGCTTCCCCAATTAGCCGCCAATCCCGACACGGTTTACGCATATCAGCCAAATGAAACAAATTCAATCGATATTCAGTACGAAAGCGGCGAATGGAAGTACGGGCAAGAAATTATTTCGGATATGTCTGCCGCCGCGCGGGGCTCTAAATATCTTACCTTCATAAAGGGCGATAAGCCTTTCAGCGTCATATACAATCCCGCGCTTGCGGATAATTCCGCCTGTATTGTCATAAAAGAATCCTTCGGCAACGCCTTTGTTCCGTTCCTTGTCGGACATTACGGGACCGTTTATATTGTTGATTACCGCTATTTCTCAAAGGTGGATGCAAGGAGACTTACACAGCTTCAGGCGGATACGGGCGCCTCGGATATACTCTTTATTAATAATATTTCCGCAACAAGAAACAACAGTCTTGTAGCGTCAATAAACGCATTTGTAGGGTGAAATTCAGGGGGCAGATGTCACAATAAGAACGCCGCACCGCGCAATATTATGTCAGATGTTTAAAAAAATTGGCGAATGATTACTATAATGTTGAAAT
>JBJEOE010000040.1:0-63972 GCA_051880555.1 Acutalibacteraceae bacterium | reverse complement strand
TATTTTTGCTTAATTAATCCGCCTTTGAAGTTGCTGTGTTTTTTTACAGCCCCTTTTCATATTTCAGGAGCAATATAATTTTTTTCGGTAAGTGCCTTTTCTATTTTGTCCAGTATCTCCTCGGATTCGGCACGGACGGTATGATAGTGGTAGCCGCCTGTAATATTCATCAGCTCTGTGGATTTGCCGCTTCTTACGCCCTCAATAAACTGCTTAATATGAAGTCTTGAAAAAACATTAAGATAGGCAGAGAGCTTGCCGTACACCTTATGCCAGACAAACACATCGACCACCGTTCCGCCGAGATCGATAATAGTGTTTAGCTCATCTTCGGTCTGCTCTGTGGTATGATAAAGCTTGAAAACGCGCTCCGCAAGGGGCGTTTTATGAATAAAATAGCCGTTGTGGGTTGAAAGAATCTCATAGCCTGCCGCTTTGAGAACCGAAATGTCCTGCACTATTATCTGTCGGGACACCCCGAATCTTTCGGAAAGCGCGCCCCCCGATATAGGTTTCTGCTCCGAAAGCAGTAAACAAACGATTTCCTTTCTTCTTTCTTCTGCCTTCATTTATTCACTCCCTTGCATTATTATATCGCGTGAAGATTTTTAAGCGAAAGATCTAAAATAGGTGAAGAATGCGTCAAGGCTCCGCTTGATATATAGTCTACACCTATATCAACCAGTCTTGCAATATTTTCCTTAGTTACATTGCCGCTGCATTCGGTTTCGGCTCTGCCCGCCGTAAGCCTTACCGCCTCTTTCATATCCTCAACGCTCATATTATCGAGCATAATTATATCTGCTCCCGCCTCCAGCGCCTGCCTTAGCATATCCAGATTTTCAACCTCAATTTCTATCTTGCGAACAAAGGGAGCGTATTCCTTTGCCATACGTACCGCCTGCCTTACGCCGCCTGCCGCGCCGATGTGGTTATCCTTTAAAAGAATACCGTCGCTCAGGTTATAGCGGTGGTTGTAACCTCCGCCCACCTTCACAGCGTACTTTTCAAAAATACGCATACCCGGCGTTGTCTTGCGGGTGTCAAGAAGCTTTGTTTTAGTGCCCTTTAATAGGTCTGCGACAGTACGGGTATAGGTGGCAATGCCGCTCATACGCTGCAGATAGTTAAGGGCTGTACGCTCGCCCGAAAGCAGAACACGAATATCTCCGCGAAGCACACCTAACTTTTGCCCCTTTTTTACGGTATCTCCGTCCTGACAGCTGAAGGTCACCTCGGTTTTTTCGTCCAGAAGCTCAAACACTCTCTTAAACACCTCAAGCCCCGCTATTACGCCCTCCTCTTTGCAGATAAGCTCCACCTCGCCTAACTGATAGTGGGGCATTACGGAATTGGTGGAGATGTCCTCTGAGGTAACGTCCTCCTTAAGGGCGCTTAAAATCAGGTCGTCCGCGTTTAACTTCATAGTGATATTATTCATAACTGTTTTTCTCCTTTTCGATTGCCGTCAAAACCGACTCTTTGTATTTTTCCTCATATCCGTCATAGTCTGACGGGTTTATATAAATTTCGGGTAGCCGCTTTGCCGCCAGATAGTTTTCCGCCATATTCCCTGCGGCGCGTTTAGCAAAGACAAGGCTTTCAAGCAGAGAATTGCTGGCTAGTCGGTTGCGCCCGTGAACACCGTTGCAGGCGGTCTCCCCCACCGCGTAGAGCCGTTCCATAGAGGTTTTGCTAAATCGGTTCACATCAATTCCGCCCATAAAGTAATGCTGAGACGGTACCACCGGAATCGGCTCCCTGGTAACATCATAGCCTTCGCTTAGACAATGCCGATAAATGTGCGGGAAATGCGTTTTGATTTTTTCTTCGGGTATGGGCGCTAAAGAAAGCCATACATACTCGCTGTCTTCCTTTTTCATTTCCTTATAAATAGCCTCCGCCACCGCGTCTCGCGGCAGTAGCTCGTTAACAAAGCGTTCTCCCTTGGAATTGAGAAGAACCGCTCCCTCGCCGCGCACCGACTCGGAAATCAAAAACTCTCTGCCCCGCTTTTGAGTATAAAGGGTGGTGGGGTGAATCTGTATGTAATCAATATGCTGAAGCTTAATGCCGTATTTTAGCGCCAGCGCCAGCGAGTCGCCCGTAAGATGTCGGTAGTTGGTGGAATGCTTGAAAAGTCCGCCGATACCGCCCGTGGCAAGCACGGTATAATCTGCCGTAATACTTAAATAGTTACCGTCTTTATCCTGCCCGATAATCCCTGCACAGGCGTTATCCCGACAAATAAGGTCAATCATTGTGAAATTCTCAATCAGCGTGATATTGCTTCTGTTTCTTGCGGCATTAAGCAAATGTGAGGTAATCTCCTTGCCTGTTTCGTCCTTATGAAACAGTATACGCGGCTTAGAGTGGGCGCCCTCGCGGGTATAGGCAAATTCCTCCCCGTCCTTTTGGAATCGAACACCGTAGGCAACAAGCTCATTGATAACCTCCCTCGAGGAACGAATCATAATATCCACGGAATCGGGATTGTTCTCATAATGTCCAGCCTTCATTGTGTCCTCGTAAAAGGAGTCGTAGTCCGTTTCATCACGAAGAACGCAGATGCCGCCCTGGGCTAAAAAGGAGTCGCTTTTTGAAGCCTCCTCCTTCGTGACGATAATGATGTTTTTGTTTTTCGGCAAATTAAGCGCGCAATAAAGTCCGCCTACGCCGCAGCCAACAATTACAATATCCGTATTCATATCTATTTTGCCAGCTCCAACATTCTATCAAGCGGAACAAGCGCCTTTAGGCGTATATCCTCGCTTAACTCCACGGTACGGTCTTCACTTTCAAGCACCGATAAAACGCTTTCCAAGGTATTAAGCTTCATATCCCCACAGCAGGGGTGCGGATTCGGAAAGTAAAAGCGCTTGCTCGGGTTGTTTGAGATGAGCTCATAATTAACCCCCTCCTCGGTGCAAATAATAAACTCCGCGTCGGGGCTGTTTTTTGCATACTGAATAATCCCCGCCGTACTGCCGATATAGTCGGATAGAGCAAGAACCTCCTTTTCACATTCGGGGTGGGACAATACCTGTGCGTTCGGATGATTTTTCTTTTCGACTTCCACCTGTGACGCGATTATTTCGGCGTGGATTGGGCAACAGCCGTCATTTAAAATGATATTCTTTTCGGGAATTTGCTCGGCAACATATCTGCCAAGATTACGGTCGGGAATAAAGAATATGTTTTTATTCGGCAAGCTCTTAACAATCTTCACCGCGTTAGATGAGGTAACGCATACGTCGCTTTGACATTTAAGCTCCGCCGTTGAATTGATGTAGCAAACTACCGCCAAATCATCATATTTCGCCCGCATTTCATCAATAAGTCCGTCCGCTACCATATGCGCCATAGGGCAATCCGCCGCAAGGTCGGGCATAAGCACCTTTTTATCGGGATTAAATATCTTTGCGCTCTCGCCCATAAAGGAGACTCCGCAAAACACGATAATATCCGCCGTACTCTGTTTAGCCGCCTTTGCAAGATAGAACGAGTCGCCTACAAAGTCGGCGATTTCCTGCACCTCGGCAGGAACATAATAATGTGCGAGAATAACAGCGTTCTTCTCCCTCTTTAAGCGTTCAATTTGATTTTTCATACAGTTCTTTCCTCTATCCTTAAGCAATTAACCCGTACAGTATATCACAATACTTTACATCTGTCAACTTATCTGTAAAGTTTTTTTAAATGCAGTCGGGGCTTAATTAAGCAAAAATGAAAAAAGCTCTGCAAAAGCACGAAAATAAGGCTAATGCAAAGCTTGTTTGCTTTTTAAGAAACATTGTCTATGTGCTTGTAGGGGAGGGTCTCCGTGCCCTCCCGAAGCATTTGAAGTATAAACGGGAGGGCACAGAGACCCTCCCCTACGTATTTGGATATTGGATGTTAGACAAGCGGCGGGGAGACACAGCCTTACAAAATAACTTTATGTTTTGCTTATAAATACCTCAATTTCGCGTTATTTAATTCCGAATTACGCATTCCGAATTACGAATTAACTCTACAAACCCCGATTTTTTTACATTCCCTGCACAAACTGGCTGTTATAAAGCTTAGTGTAAAAGCCGTTTTTATTTAGCAATTCCTCGTGGGTTCCCTGCTCGTACACCCTGCCGTCCTTCATAACAAGTATGCAGTCGGCGTCGCGTATTGTCGAAAGCCTGTGCGCCACGACAAAGGAGGTTCTGCCCTCCATAAGCCTTAAAAAGGCTTCCTGAACCTTAATTTCGGTGCGGGTATCAATTGAGGAGGTCGCTTCGTCAAGAATAAGCATAGGCGGCTTCATAAGCATTACTCTTGCGATACATAAAAGCTGACGTTCACCCTCCGAAAGTCCGTCGTCGTCGCCTATTACGGTGTCGTACCCGTTTTTAAGGCGTTTTATAAAGCCGTGGGCGCGGGCGGCTTTTGCGGCGGTGATAATTTCCTCGTCGGTCGCGTCGGGTTTTCCGAAGGCGATATTTTCCTTTACCGTACCCTTTTTAATCCAGGTGTCTTGAAGCACCATTCCGAAATGCCTTCTAAGGCTTTCGCGGGTGATATTTTTAATGTCCTCGCCGTCCACGGTTATACTGCCTTTATCCACATCGTAAAACCGCAACAGCAGATTAATAAGTGTGGTTTTTCCGCAGCCCGTGGGACCGACCACCGCGATTTTCTTGCCTGCATTGGCGAAAAAGTCAAAGCCCTCAATAAGCCTTTTGTTTTTATCGTAGGAAAAAGCCACATCATTAAAGCCCACGTCGCCCTTAGGATTGTCAAGCGCCTTATTACCGTTATCAGATACCTCCGGCGGCTCGTCAATAAGCTCAAAAATTCTCGCTATACAGGCAAGCGCGTTTTGAAGCTCGGTAACAACCCCCGAAATCTCATTAAAGGGCTTTGTGTACTGGTTTGAATAGGCAAGAAAGCTTACAAAGCCCCCCACCGTCATTACTCCGTTCACCGCGAAAATTCCGCCGACAAGCCCCACAACCGCGTAAATAATGTTATTGATAAACCGCGTTGTCGGGTTAGTAAGTGAGGAAAAGAAGATTGCTTTTAATGAATATTTGCGAAGCCGCTCGTTGACCTCGTCAAAATCCTCCACCGTTTTTTGCTCGCGCGAAAACGCCTGAACGGTCTTTTGTCCCGTTATCATTTCGTTTATAAAGGCCGTCTGCTCGCCCCGCGTTTCCGACTGCTTTTTAAACATTTCATAGCTTCTTTTGGCTATAAACCGCGCGGTAAAAAGGGAAAGCGGAGTTAACACAACAACTGCCAAAGCTAAAAGCGGAGAAATCGTAAGCATAAAGACAAGGGTGACGATAATCGTTACAACCCCCGTAAAAAGCTGTGAAAAGCCGAGAATAAGACCGTCCGCAAACTGCTCCGCGTCGGCGATTACGCGGCTTACAATGTCGCCGCGGGGATGCGCGTCCGAAAAGGCGACGGGAAGACTTTGCAAATGCGAAAAGGCGCGGTCCCTAAGCTCCCGCACGGTATTGTAGGCAATGCGGTTGTTAATAACCGTCATAAGCCACCCGAGTATTGCAGATAAAACGGCACAGATTAAAATACCGAAAAGCGCCTTTTTTACAGTGGAAAAATCCACACCGCCCACAGCGGCTATTCCGTCAATCGCGTTGCCCGCAAGCACGGGAATATAAAGGGTTAAAAAAACGCTTGCGACCGAAATAATAAGCGACAGAGCGAGAGATATTTTAAAACGCCCTATAACCGCAAGCACACGCTTTAAAACCGATTTGTTTTTCATATATTTGCCGCCTCGCTTTCAAGCTGAGAAGCGCAGATTTCTCTAAATACCTCGCAGGTTTTGAGCAGTTCCTCATTTGTGCCGATACCGACGCACTCGCCCTCGTCAAGCACTGCGATAATATCGGCGTTCCGTATAGCCGAAACCCGCTGTGAAACGGTTATTACCGTGGGCGAAAAGTCGGTGTTTTTAAGGGCAGTGTTAAGCGCCGCGCTCGTCGCGTAGTCAAGTGCGCTCGCCGCGTCGTCAAGTATTAGTATTTGAGGTTTTCGCACAAGCGCACGGGCGATAGTCATTCGCTGTCTCTGCCCGCCCGAAAGGTTTTTGCCCTCCTGTTCGAGCATAAAATCAAGCCGACCCGTCTTATCAAGCACCATCTGTTTAGCCTGTGCGGTCTCTAACGCCTGCCATATTTCCTCATCGGTCGCGTCAGTTCTTCCAAAACGTATATTATCCCTTATCGTACCCTTAAACAGCGCCTTTTTCTGGGAAACCACGCCTATTTTATTTCTAAGCGCGATAATATCATACTGCTTTACGTCAACGCCGTCAACAAGCACGCTACCGCCCATCGTGTCGTAAAACCGAGGTATCAGATTAATAAGCGAGCTTTTACCCGAGCCTGTAGAGCCGATAATGCCCACCGTCTGCCCCCGCTTTATTTTAAGGTTAATATTGTTAAGTGCGTTTTCGCCCCCGCCGTAGGAAAGGCAGACGTTATTAAATTCAATCGCATACTGACTGCTTAAATCACCATCGGTCACCTCTCCCGCAGACATAGCGGGCTTAATATCCAGCACCGACTGTATGCGGTTTCCGCAGGCAACCGCCTTAGTGACGGTAATTATAAGGTTTGCCAGCTTTACAAGCTCGACCAATATCTGCGACATATAGTTGTACTGCGCCACAACATCGCCGCTTGTCGCAGCGCCGATATTTACCCTTAGTCCCCCGATATAAATAAGCGCTATAATCGCAACGTTGATTATAAGTACGGTTACGGGATTTAAAAAGGCGGAAATTTTACCAACCGCTATTTGCATATCGGCAAGGGCGCGGTTCTGCGCGTTAAAATCGGAGATTTCCTCCTTTTCCTTGCAGAAAGCGCGCACTACACGCGTTCCCGAAAGGTTTTCGCGGGTTTTCGCCAGCACACCGTCAAGCCTTTGCTGTACCTTGCGGTAAAGCGGAATACATACAAGCATTACCGCGAAGATTATAACCGCCAGTATAGGTACGGCGACCGCGAAGACAAGGGCGGTAGGTGCGTCCACCGTGAACGCCATTATCACCGCGCCGAAAACGACAATCGGCGACCGCAAAACAAGGCGGAAGGTAAGGTTCACCCCCGACTGCACCTGATTAATGTCCCCCGTAAGCCTTGTAATAAGGGTCGGCGCGCCTAATTCGTCAAGCTGTGAAAAGGACAGCTTGCCTATATGCGAAAAAAGCGCGTGCCGAACCTTAGCCGAGAACCCGACCGCGGCTTTAGCGGCAAAATACTGCGCCGCAACAGCACAGGCAAGCCCTAACACCGCAAAAATGCCCAGCACACCGCACATCTTTAACATATACGTCTTGTCCCCCGCCGCAATACCATTATCGATAATAGCCGCGACAATCAGCGGCACAATAAGCTCAAAAACCGCCTCGGTCAGCTTGAAAAAGGGAGCTAAAAGACTTTCCTTTTTATAATTTTTCAAATACTTTAACAGTTTAAACATATATCAATCCCCGATAAATAATAACATTATTGTTTTCCCTTTTCAAGCCCCTATGCCAAATTATTCAAAAATATTAGCCCCGCGCAGATTAACTAAGACAAATCAGCGCGGGGTTAATCAATTAATTATTTTGATTTTCCATATTCTCCAACGCATATTTACAGCATTGCAGAACAAGCAAATTAAAGGAAATATTGTTTTCGGACGCCGTTTTATTGAGTTTCTCAAACAAAGGCTCGGTAAAACGCACCGTCCGTGCTACATTCGCGCTCTTAAGCTCGTTATCTATCTTAAACATTTTTATCACCAATGTAATATTATGCTCATTTTTGGTTATATTTATAATTTGTAGTTGAAATTTATTTAAGCGATTATTAAAATATTTTAAGGCGGTGATAAATACTTATGGTTAAATACTCATATTACGACAGCAAAATCGGGGTTATTAAAATCGGGATAAGTGACGGGGCGATTTGTGAAATCGAAATTACGGACTGTCTCGACGAAAGCGCGCCCTCTGCGCTTGCAGACAGGGTTTTTAAGGAGATTTCGGAATACCTTAACGGTAAGCGCAAAGCCTTTGATTTTCCTATTGCTCCTAAAGGCACGGATTTTCAAAAAAAGGTATGGACGGTGCTAAGAAAGATTCCCTACGGGGAAACCAAAACCTACGGTGAAATCGCCGCATATATAGGAAACCCACGAGCCGCGCGGGCGGTCGGAAACGCCTGCAACAAAAACCCGCTTTTGTTAGCCGTCCCCTGCCACCGCGTTTTAGGTGCGGATGGCTCGCTTACAGGCTTTGCCGCGGGTATAGAGATAAAAAAGCATTTACTGCTGCTTGAAAAGAAATGTGATTTCTAAAAATAAAGTCCCCCTTGCCTAAAGGGGGGCTTTTTTATACCTTAAAAATTATATCTTATATTAATCAAGAAAATCCTCGTTTAAGGTTACGCCGAATTCCTTTGCAATCGCGCGGAGGTTATCGTCGGTAATGGTCTGACGGATTCCCTGACCGCAGGAAAGCGCCTTAACGTAAATTTCCGCCGCCTTTTCGATTGTGTGCATAAGACCGAAGGTAATATCGAAATCGGGACCTGAGCAGAAAAGACCGTGATGCGCCCAAACCGCCGCGTCAAACTTCTTCATAAGCTCGCTTGTAGCAAGGGCAATATCCGCGCCGCCGGGAACCATCCACTGAACAACGCCTACGCCGCCGGGGAAAACCACGGGACACTCGGTAGCGCTCTGCCAAAGCGCCCTTGTGATGTCCTTCGCGGTAAGCGGAAGAACATAGGTAAGGGCGATAATATTAGCGGGGTGGGCGTGGTAAATAACCCTGTATTCCCCATTTGTCGCCGCCTTGCGGACGCTGTGATTCATAAAGTGGCTCGGGAACTCGCTTGTAGGTCTGCCGCCCTTTTCCAGTCCCCAAACAATACGGTAGCTGTCGCCCGCATCGTTTATTTCGGCAATACAGATATTATCCTGCGGGGCTAAAATTACGTTGCGGAAGAATTTGCCCGAGCCTGTGGCGATAAAGTACTCGCCCTTTAAATTATCCGCCTGAACTCCCATATTTACCCACGGCTTATCGGTGGTAAAATAGGGGCGGCACTGCTCCACCTCCTCGGGTTTCATACGGTAGGTAAGGTTGCCGCCGTTACGCTCGTGCCAGCCCTGCTCCCAACCGTCGTTGCACATACGAATATATTCCTTAATAATCTGAACGTCAAGAATCCCCATTTTAATTAACCTCTCTTACTTAAAACTTCGTCTTCGTATTTCTTGATTTCATTATACCATTCGGGACCCGCGGTAACGCCCTCTAATTCGCAGTAATGCTCCCAAACATCGCCGAAGGGCAGCATTTTAGCCTCCTCCTGCATTACCATAAGCTCGGTGAATTTACCCTCGTCCTGAAGCTTTTTAAGGCTCTCGTTCGGCAGGCACATAGCATTAAGCAGAGCCTTCTGCCAGCTTCTGAAGCCAACCGTCCATGCGGAAATTCGGTTTATGCTCGCGTCAAAGAAGTCAAGCGCCATATAAACCCTGTCGAGCGCGTTATTACGGACGATTTCCTTAGCCATCTCTTTAGTTTCGTCGTCAAGTAAGACTACGTGGTCGGAATCCCAGCGAACGCCCCTTGTAATATGTAAAGCAAGCTCGGGGAAGAAGCAGAGGAGCGCGGAAATTTTATCCGAAACATACTCCTGCGGGTGATAGTGACCGTTATCCATAAGGGGCAGACATCCGGGGTGGGTTGCCGCAAAGCTTAAGGTGAACTCCGCACTGCCCGCGGTAAAGGACTCAACGCCGATACCGAAAACCTTTGACTCAGCGCAGGGCTTAACCATTGCGGGGTCGTGCGGCTCGGAAAGAATTTCCTCAAAGGCTTCCTTATATCTCATTCTCGGACCCATTCTGTCGGCGGGAATGTCCTTATAGCCGTCGCCCGTCCAGATATTCATAACGCAGGGAACGCCCGTCTCCTCGGCAAAGTACTGAGAAATGCGGATGCACGCCTTGCCGTGATTAATCCAGAAACGGCGAACCTCCTCGTCGGGGCTTGAAAGGGTAAGCCCGTCCTTTACCATCGGGTGAGAGAAGAAGGTGGGGTTAAAGTCGATACCCATATTTCTTTCCTTGGCGTACTCAACCCACTTTTTAAAGTGCTTAGGCTCCAATTTATCGCGGTCTGCAAACTCGCCGTCCTCGAAAATCGCGTAGCTTGCGTGAAGATTAAGCTTTTTCTTGCCGGGGCAAAGGGACATCGCCTTGTCCATATCCTGCATAAGCTGTTCGGGAGTGGTAGCCTTGCCGGGGTAGTTGCCTGTTGTCAGGATTCCGCCCGAAAGCGCGTCCTTACTGTCAAAGCCGCCCACGTCGTCGCCCTGCCAGCAGTGAAGAGCCACGGGGACTTCCTTAAGCCTTGCTATCGCCGCGTCGGTGTCAATACCGAACTCGGCATAGCGTTTTTTTGCTTCCTCATATCTTGTCATACCGTTACCTCCGTTTTATTATTTAACATATTCATTATATATTATAATCCATAAAAAAATAAGGACATTACTTTTTAAAAAAAGCGTCCTTATTTAATAAAGTATTAATTTGTATTTTCCTTTTCTGTCTTGCGATAACTTTTGGGGCTCATACCGTATTTCTCGGTAAAAATTCGGTAGAAATAGCTTGTGTTTTCATACCCCACCATAACTATAATATCCCCCACCGAAAGGGCGGTATTTTTAAGCAGGAGCGCCGCCTTGGTAAGACGCTTTTCCATTAAATGCTCCTTAAAGGTCTTTCCCGTAGCTTCCTTTACCGTACTGCTTACGTACGCCGCCGAAACATTACAGCGTTTTGCGACGTTATTTAAGCTCGCGCTTGCGTAATTCTGCTCAATTTCGGTCATTGCCGACATTACTATCGTATTTGCGACCGTGTCAGGCTCGCCCGTGATAAGGCAGTCGGTAAGGCCTAAAAGCTGTAAAAACAAGAGCCCCATTGTAATCTGATTTATATTACGCCTATTCGGCTGCTTGTTTACAACGCTCCAGATAAGATTCTCCATTAAATTCTGCACAGGGAGGGAATCGGTTACATTAAAGTGCATATAGTCTATCTCGTGACCCTTGCCCGCAAGCCCCGAAAAAAGGAACTGGCTTATCTTATTGTCCGAACCTATCATCTCGATAGCGGTGTTAAAGAATTGGGGTAAAACTATTAGGTTAATCGCAATATCGTCAAAGCCCGCGGCGTCGGTCTGATGGCTCGCGTGCTGATTTAAAAGCAGTATTTCCCCCGTTTTGAGGATAACCTCCGCCGTATCGTTAATAATGTGACGCTGAGAGCCGGAGCACATATATATAATCTCAACATAGTTATGGCTGTGCTTAGGGAAAGCGATAAATCTCGTGTTAGGTCTTATTGTAAAAAGCTTTCCCGCCTCTAACAGCTTTTGACTGTCTACAAACGAGGGCATATTATCCGAATATACGCTCATATCGAGGGTTCCGCCGTTTAATATATTTTTTTCCTCGTCGGTTATTTTTGAAAGCTGCTTCAAAAGCTCCCGATTCATCAGTTTTCACCCCAAAATCAAGCTGTTATTGCTCCTGATTTTTGAATATTCCGCACCTTTTGACCGCCAAATAAAAGGGTATTCCAAAGGCATAGCAGACTATAAGCTCGCCGAGACCCACTTCGAGACCCGAAATCACAAAGCCCCAAACGGTAAAGCCCTCGGGCAGGAAGAAAAAGGCGATTTCAAGCCCTATTACCACCGCGTTAATTATAACCGGAGGCAGCATTGCAAGAAGCGGCAAGCCCTTTAATTTAATATTTCTTGAATAATATGTAAGTATCGCCGCAATAAGAGTAGCCGCTGTTCCGAAAATCATATCAAGTGCGTTAAAGGAGCCGATATTTGCGATAAAGCAACCTAAAGTCACTCCCGGAATAGCCGCGGGCGTGAATATCGGAAGTAAGGTTAATACCTCCGAAATTCTCAGCTGAATCGGTCCGTAAGCCAGCGAAAAGATATTACATAAATATGTAAGTCCCGCATACGCGGCGGCGATAAGCGCGCCTGTCACTATAAATTCGATTTTACTTTTTCTGTTTTGCATTGGTTTTCTCTCCCCTGAGACTGTTCGTTATTGTAGTTTCTTATAAAATTCCACCGCGAGACGGTCGCACCGCTCGTTTTCGGGGTGTCCCGCGTGACCCTTGACCCACTCGATTTCAACCTTGTGGATTTCAAGTAAATTAAGAAGGGTTTCCCACAGGTCTGCGTTAAGGGCGGGCTTTTTATCAGCCTTGCGCCAGTTGTTTTTCCGCCACGACTTTGCCCAACCCTTTCCTATACCGTCCGCAACATATTTTGAGTCGGTCACAAGCCTTACCTCACAGGGTTCTTTCAAGGCTTCGAGCGCCTTAATAACGGCGGTAAGCTCCATACGGTTGTTGGTGGTCTGCCTTTCCCCGCCCGAAAGCTCCTTTTCTACCCCGTTATAGCGCAGAATAACTCCCCAGCCGCCGGGTCCCGGGTTGCCGGAGCAGGCGCCGTCGGTAAAAATATCGATATGCTTCATATTTTAATACTTTCTGTAACAGCCGATAACCTTACCGATAACGTGGGGGTCTTCGGGATAAATCGGCGAAAAGTCGGGGTTTTCGGGCATAAAGATTATTCTGCCGTCCTTAATAAGCAGGCGCTTTACCGTAGCGTCGTCCCCGTCCATACCTATCACAATATCCCCGCTTCGGCAGGAGGCGTTTTTATCGGCAATAATAATGTCGCCGTCCAAAATACCCGCGTCCCTCATACTAAGCCCCGAAACACGTAGGGCGAAAAGCCCCTCCGCGTCCTTTGAAGGATAGGGGATATAATCCTCGATTTCCTCGATAGCAAGTATCGGCTGACCCGCCGTGATTTTTCCGACGACAGGCACCATTGAGGAATCGTACTCGGTATCAAGCCTTATCGCTCTTGAGGACTTCGCGTCGCGGACGATATACCCCTCCTCCTCGAGCGCGTTTAAAATCGCGTGAACCGTCGAGGTGGACTTGATTCCTGTGGCGGCGCAGATTTCCCTTACCGTGGGCGGAAAACCCGAGGACATTTCCTTAACAAGAAAATTATATACATTAAGCTGTTTTTCAGTAAGCGGAGCCTTTGACATCTTCCCGTCTCCTCCCGAACATTTATTCTTAATTATTATATCATTTACGCCGCCGTTGTGCAACACTTTTTTCCTTTTTTCCGAAAATTTCGATGCCGCCCATAATAATAAGAAGCGCGCCGAAAATTTTAGCTGTGATTTTTCCGCCTAAAAGGTTGGTAAAATACAGTCCCAAAGCCGCGCCGATAAGCCCCCACACCGCGATTTTTAAGGTGATTTTCCATTTAATTTGTTTTTTAATTGCATAAACGGCAACCGCCGCCGCGGCAATCGGTATAAAAAACAGCAGATTTATCCCCTGGGATTTTAACTGCGGCGTATCGGTGAAAAGCGATAGATACATAACAAGCACCGCACCGCCGCCCAGTCCCATAGCGCCTATTATTCCCGAAAAAAGCCCTGCTAAAAGGGCCGCCCATTTCATCTTAAAAGCAGGCGCACGCCTGCGTAAACCATAAATCCACCGAAAATTCTTTTAAGCCATACGGGAGAAATTTTCTTTAAGCAGTAGGTTCCTATAAGCGAGCCCACAAGCCCGCCCGGAATAAATACAAACGAATCGGCGAGCGATACATAGCCCTTTAAAAGATACAGCGCGGCGCTTAAAAGGGTAATCGGCAATATTACCGCCACGGCGTTGGCGTGGGCCTCCTTGCGTTCAAGACCGAGCCTTTTTAAAATCGGCACGGCTATTATTCCCCCGCCCGCGCCCAAAAGTCCGTTTACAAAGCCGATACTCAGCCCCGAAAGCGCGGTCATCAGATTTCCTTTTTTTAAAGCTTTCATATCATCACCGATTATAGCTTTTCCCCAAAGCATAAAAATAAACCGCGATGTTTGGCTTTTATTTACAAGCATAGCAAGATTTGTCTATAAATTATAATACATTTTACTTGCCAACGCCGCAAATTATTTGTAGAATTAGGATATAGAAAAAACAAAACGAAACGGTGGTTTTATAATGCTTAGAGTTACTGTTTATAATGAATTTTTTCACGAAAAAACCGAGGACGCTATTAAGGCGGTTTACCCCAACGGCATACATATGGCTTTAAAGGAGAATCTCACAGACGATGAGATTACCGTTAAAACCGTCACACTCGATAATGTTAACGATATTACCGACGAGCTTTTAGCCGAAACCGACGTTATGCTCTGGTGGGGTCATATGCGCCACGAGGAGGTTCCCGACGAGGTGGCAAAGCGGGTGCAGAACGCGGTGCTTTCGGGTATGGGAATGATTTTCCTGCACTCCGCGCACCATTCAAAGCCCTTTAAGCTCCTTATGGGTACTCCCTGTTCGCTCGGTTGGCGAGAGGACGGCGACCGCGAATATCTTTGGGTATGCGACCCGTCACATCAGATAGCACAGGGAATCGGACGTTACATAAAGCTCGACCATGAGGAAACCTATTCCGAGCCGTTCAGCATACCCGAGCCCGACAAGCTTATATTTATAGGTAGCTACGAGGGCGGCGAGGTTTTCAGAGCCGGTTGCTGTTACAGACGCGGCTACGGTAAAATCTTCTATTTCCAGCCGGGTCACGAAAGCTACCCGACATATCACAACCCACAGATTATAAAAGTAATTAAAAACGCGATTCATTGGGCGTATTCCGATTACCGTAAGGTAATCGACTGTCCGATGATAAGTAAAATTGAGGGATAACAATGAAAAAGAATTTTGCAGTTATAGGCTACGGCGGACAGGGTGCGTGGCATACCCGCCAGATTTTAGCAAGCGAGGTTGCCGCGCTCACGGGGGTTTACGATATAGACCCCGCTAAAAATGAACTTGCGGAGAAAAACGGTATTCACGCCTATTCCTCTTTCGAGGAAGTATTAGCCGACAGCGCGGTAGAAACGGTTGTTATCGCCGTTCCTAACGACGACCACAAGGAGCTTGTTATAAGGTCTTTAGAGGCGGGCAAAAACGTTATCTGCGAAAAGCCTGTTGAGATGTCGGTTGCCGCCTTTGACGAAATGACCGCCGCCGCCGATAAATCGGGCAAGCTTTTCACCGTTCACCAGAACAGACGTTGGGACGTTGACTATCTGGCGATGAAAAAAATCGTGGAATCGGGCGAAATCGGCGAGCTTATTAATATTGAATCACGTATTCACGGCTCCCGCGGTATTCCCAGCGACTGGCGCTGTACCAAGGCGCAGGGCGGCGGAATGATTCTCGACTGGGGCGTGCACCTTATCGACCAGATTCTGCAAATCATAAAGGAAAGAATCGTAAGAGTTTACTGCACCGAGACCCACATCACCAACTCCGAGGTAGACGACGGCTTTAAGCTTACAATGTATTTTGAAAGCGGAAAGACCGCCTATGTCGAGGTTGGTACATATAACTTTATTGCTATGCCGCGCTTTTATCTGCAATGCAAAAACGGCAGCGCGATTATCGAGGACTGGCAGAAAAACGCGCAGGTCGCCCGTATGAAGGCGTGGAACGAGAAGGAGGTTCTTCCCGTTCAGACTGCGGCGGGCATCACCAAAACAATGGCGCCGCGCGATGAAATCACCCTTGATATGTACGAAGCCGAGCGCCCTCAAAGCGACGTTCACGATTTTTACCGCAACTTCTGCGCTACGCTTGACGGCAAGGCGGAGTCTGCAATTAAACTCGGCGAGGTACGCCGCGTAATGCAGGTAATGGAGGCTTGCTTTGAATCGTCCGATATAAAGCAGGCGCTTGAGGTAAATATATAATGATAAGGCTTGCGACCGTCGGCACAAGCGCGATAACCGAAAAGTTTTTGGCGGCTTGCCGCTTGACAGGTAGGTATGTCTTCCATACCGCCTATTCGCGAAGTATTGAAAACGGCGAGAAATTCGCAAAGTCTCAGGGGTTCAAGCATTTTTCCGACGATTTAAGGTCGGTTGCCGAAAACCCGCAAATCGACGCGGTTTACATAGCTACACCTAATGTTTTTCACTATGAGCAAAGCAGGCTTTTTTTGGAAAACGGTAAAAACGTCATCTGTGAAAAGCCGATTGTAACCGACTGTGAAAAGTACGACGAGTTGTTATCTCTTGCTAATAAAAAGGGACTTATTTACGCCGAGGCGATTATGTCCCATCACTGCGCGGGGCGGGAAATACTGCTTGACGCGCTTAAACAGATAGGCAGAATTTCACAGGCGCGTATCGATTTTTGCCAGCTTTCAAGCCGATATGAAAGGTATAAAAACGGTGAAAAGCTTAATATTTTCGATATGTCCCTCGCCGCGGGAACCCTTATGGATTTGGGCGTTTACTGCGTGTATGCAGCTATTGATTTATTAGGTAAGCCCGACAGCGTATCGGCAACCGCCGCCTTTGATAACAACGGCGCTGACCTTTCGGGCGGAGCGGTTTTAGGCTATAAGGATTTTACGGCGGTTCTCTCCTACAGTAAAATCGGTCAGTCGGCGATAGGCTCCGAAATAGTAGGCGACAAGGGCGTAGTTAAGATAGGCTCCATATCCCAGTACGCCGATATTTCACTCGTAAAAGACGGAAAGGAGGTACTGCTTTTAAAATTGCCCGAACGTGCCGAGGTAATGCGGGGCGAAGCGGAAAAATTTGCCGATTACATTCAAAATAGGGACGCTTTTTCGGCGGATTATAAGGCTGTATGTGAATTAACCCACAATGTCCACGCGTGTATGGACTTAATAAAACAAAGCGCAAAAATAAAATATCCGATAAAGGAGTGCAAGTTATGAAGCTTGGTATTGTAAGTGCAATCTATGACGGTTTTACCTTTGAGGAGGCTGTCGAAAATGCCGTAAAAAACGGCTGTAAATGTATGGAGGTCGCCTGTTGGCCGCAGGGCAAGGCGGAAAGGCGTTACGCGGGGGTTAGCCACATTGACGTGGATAACACCTCTGACGAGTATATCGCCTACATAAAGGATTTCTGTGCTAAAAAGGGCATTGAAATTTCCTCCCTCGCATTTTACCCGAACACTATGGACGGAAATCTCGAAAAGAGAAACGCCGCAATAGAGCACCTTAAAAAGGTCATTAATATGAGCTCGCTTTTGGGCGTTAATATGGTTACAACCTTTATAGGCAGAGACCAGACCAAAACGGTAGAAGAAAATTTGGAACTGTTTAAAGAAATATGGCCGCCTATCATTAAGCTTGCCGAGGAAAAGGGCGTTAAGGTAGCGATTGAGAACTGCCCGATGCTTTTCGGCGCCGACCAGTGGCCGGGCGGACAAAACCTCTTTACCACCCCTGCCCTTTGGCGTAAAATGTTTGAACTTTTACCCAGCGACAATTTCGGAATCAACTATGACCCGAGCCACTTTATCTGGCAGCAGATTGACTACATAAAGCCGCTTTATGAGTTCAAGGATAAGATTTTCCACGTTCACTTTAAGGATATTAAGCTTTATTCCGATAAGCTCAATGAGGTCGGAATAATGGGCTATCCCCTCGATTATATGAGCCCGAAGCTCCCGGGGCTGGGCGACGTTGACTGGGGCAAATATGTTTCCGCCCTTACCGACATCGGCTTTAACGGATATGCCTGCATTGAGGTTGAGGACAAGGCGTTCGAAAGCTCAAAGGAACGGATTTTAGATTCAGTAGAACTGAGCTGTCGCTATATGCGTCAGTTCGTGATATAAAAATTATTTTTCAGGAGGAAAATAAAATGGCACTTGATATGAACAATTTCACAAGCAATCAAGAAGCTCAAAGCACAGTGAAAAGCGACCGCAAGCTTAGAATCGGTATAATCGGTACCGGCGGAATCTCAGGCTCTCACATTCAAGCCTATTTGAAGCAACCCGATGTTGAATTAGTTGCAGGCTGCGACCTTATTCCCGGAAAAGCAGAAGCGAAGTTTGCAGAGTATGAGGTAAAGGGCGCTAATTACTTCACCGATTATAAGGAAATGATTGACACGGTCGAAATGGACGCGGTTTCGGTTTGCACCTACAACCGCACCCACGCTGAGTGTACTGTTTATGCACTTGAGCACGGACTTAATGTACTGCTTGAAAAGCCGATGACCGTGACTCTTGATGAGGCTGTTGCAATCCGCAAGGCAGAGAAGAAGAGCGGAAAGATTGTATCGGTAGGCTTCCAGCCCCGCTTTGACGCCAATATGCAGATGATAAAGAAAATTGTAAAGTCCGGCGAATTAGGCAGAGTTTACTATGTTCAGACAGGCGGCGGCCGCAGACACGGTATCCCCGTAAGCTGGTCTGAGACCTTTATTGAAAACGATAAGGCAGGCTTAGGCGCTTTGGGCGACATCGGCTGCTATTCAATCGACCTTGTTATGAACGCACTTGACAATCCTAAGCCCTTAACCGTTTCTGGTACGGCTACCGATTACTTCGGCACAACTCCCGAGGCTTATTCGCAGGTCGGCAAGCCCGAGTGTGCAAAGAAGTTCAGCGTTGACGACTTTGCCTCTGCTTATATCCGTCTTGAGGGCGGCATAGTTCTCGACTTCCGTATTGCGTGGTATATGCACCTTGACACTCCGGGAGACACCATAATTATGGGTACTAAGGGCTCTTTGCGCGTACCGTCCACCGATTGCTGGAACGGCTCATTCGATAAGCCTATGACCATTTATCACGATGTTGCAGGAGAGCCCGTAAAGACAGAAGTTCCGCTCCTTCCCGCAACTACCGATCTTTGGAACAGAAAGATCCGTTCCTTCCTTGACGCTATAATCACAGGCGGCAAAGCTCCCGTTCCGACCGACGAGATAATCTACAACCAGGCTATACTTGACGGTATTCAGAGATCCAGCGAGTGCGGTCACGAAGTAGAGATTAATATTCCCGAAATCTGATTAAAAAACATAAATATCGGCAGCCTTTTGGGCTGCCGATAAATAAAGAAGGAGAAAAAATTATGTACGATTTTCCGATTGCTTTACAGCTCTATTCGGTAAGAACCGATATGGAAGCCGATTTTGAGGGCACACTTAAAAAGGTTAAGGAATTAGGGTATGACGGCGTTGAGTTTGCGGGAATCTTCGGCAAAAGCGCCGCTGAAATCAAAAAAATATGCGCCGAGATTGGTCTTGTTCCGATTTCCGCTCACGTTCCGTATGACGAGCTTTTAAAGGGCGAGGAAACCTTTAAGGCTTATGCCGAGATAGGCTGTAAATACATTGTTATTCCCTGGATCGGTGCCGAGTTCCTTGCAGGCGGCGAGAAAAACGCCGAGTTTATAGAGAACGTTAAGAAATTCGGCGAGCTTGCAAATGCAAACGGTATGAAGCTTTGCTACCACAACCACGACTTTGAGTTTGAAAAGGTTGACGGCGAATACAAGCTTGACCGTCTTTATAACGACGTTCCCGCCGAACTGCTTTCAACCCAGCTTGATACCTGCTGGGTAAATGTCGGCGGCGAAAACCCGTCCGATTATATCCGCAAGTATAACGGCAGAATTGAAATAATCCACTTAAAGGACTTTGTAGGCAGTAAGAGCGAGAATATGTACGGACTTATAGGGACCGAGGGCAAAGAGAAAACCGAAGAATCAACACAGTTTGAGCTTCGCCCCGTGGGCTGCGGCGTTCAGGACTTCCCCGCTATTCTTGCCGCTTCAAAGGAAGTCGGCGCTAAGTGGGTTGTAATTGAGCAGGACGAGCCGAGTATGGGTAAAAACCGTCTCGAATGTGCCGAAACAAGCATCAACTACCTTAAGTCGATTTTTTAAGCGCGTTTGAATTACTGCGGTATTCCGCGGGCGAAATGCCCATAACAAGCTTAAATGCACGGTTGAACGACCGTATTGTTCCGAAGCCGACATCCTCAGAGATGTCGGCTATTTTCGTATCCGTTTCCCTTAAAAGGTTGCATGCCTCGGCAATTCTGAGGTTGTTAATATACTCATTAAAGTTCTGCTTTAATCGCTTATTAATCAAATGCGATATATAATATTTGCTCAAATTAAGCTTTTCCGCGACAAGGTCAAGGGTAATGTCCTCCTTAAAATTATGGGTACAAAAATCTATTATATTATAAAACGCGGAATTGTTTTCTGCGTTTACGGTTTTAAGGGTAAGCCTTGGCAATACCAAGCTCATAATAACGTTTATATAGCCGCTTATATTAAGATTCTTGTATTTACCGTCTGCGGCATAAATCTTATCGAACAAAGTTTGAAGTTCTCCCGCGTCAAGTGAAGAAAAATAATTTTTATCGGGCACGCTCTTTGATATTTCGGAGGAATAGCCGTATATAATATCGGGTGAAAAAATCAAAACTATATATTCGCCCTTTTGAACCGTGCGGTAATAATGCACCTGATTCGGGAAGGTTATAAATATATCGCCCGTGTTTAACAGATAGCTGTTTTTATCTGCGTATGCAACGGATTTTCCACGCCTTACATATACAACCTCCAGCTCCTTGTGTAAATGAGCCAAAGAGGACAATTCGTCGCTTAACATATATTCCATCGTCAGGACTTTATTCTCGTAAACTATATCCATATTATCACCGAGTACATTTTTCTAATTGTAATATAACATAGGTTTCCTATGTTTTCAAGTGTTTTTACTTAACATAAAAGTGACTTCGGAATAATATGTTATTAAAGGAGGCGAGAATTACGGAAAGTCTTAACAGTATAAATCCCGGAGAATACGCGAAGGTAGGACAAATACTTTCGCGCGGCAGTATGCGACAGCGACTGCTTGATATAGGGTTAACTCCGGGTACTACGGTTGAATGCGTCGGCAAAAGTCCTTCGGGGGACCCAAAATCCTTTCTGATACGCGGAGCCGTAATCGCCATACGCTCTGAGGACTGCGCCGATATACTTATAAATCAATATTAAAAAAGGGCTGTAAAAAACAGTTTTAAAAAAGCCAAGGTCGGTCTTTTTTAGCTGTTTTTCACAGTCCATTTATTATTGGTTCTATTCTAAACGTTGGGGTTTAAAGAGATTTGCCTTCCCCTTGAGGGGAAGGTGGCGGCGCCAGCCGTCGGATGAGGTGGAAAGCCGGAAATCAATACAAAGTCTATTTCACGGCGCTTAACGCGCCTACACCTCATCAGTCACTTCGTGACAGCTTCCCCTCAAGGGGAAGCCAATAAACACCCCAACATTTTCAAGAGAACCTTATTATTCTTTTTCCTTAATATGAACGTCAAGCTGATTAAAGGGAATCGAAATTCCGTTTTCGTCAAACGCTTTTTTAATCTGCTCTAACAGGTCGAACTTTAACTGCCAGTAGTTTTCCCGCTCGCACCATACTCTAAGGGTAATATCAACCGCGCTGTCTCCGAAGCCCGTCACCCTTGCAAAGGGCTCATCGGGCTCGTTAAGCGACATTTTATGGTTCTTGACCGTGTCCAAAATAATCTGCTTTGCCTTTTCGGCGTCATCGCCGTAGCCGATTTGGAAGACGATATCAAGCCGACGCATTTCTTCGCTTGAATAATCAATTATTCTGCTGTTTACTGCCACGGCGTTGGGAATAACAACGTGTCGGTTATCAAGGGTTTTAAGGGTGGTGTGCATTAAATCCACCTGAACGACCGTGCCCTCGTCTCCGTTTATTTCAATATAGTCTCCCGTTTCAAACCGCTTGGTAAGCAGAATTATTATTCCTCCCGCGATACTGCCTAAAGAATCCTTAAGCGCCAGCGCGACCGCTACGACCGCGCCCGATAGTGCCGCAAGAAGCCCCGTAGTGGAAATTCCCAAGGCGTTTAGCGCGGAAAGCAGTACGATAATATGCAAAGTGATATTAACAACCTTTAAAAAGAACTTTTCGAGGGAAACGTCCATCTTAATTTTTTCAAAGGATTTTGAAAGCAGCTTTATTATAAAGACCACCGCGAAATGTCCCGCAAGCAGTATAGCCGCCGCTTTTAAAAGAACAAGTCCAAAGGAAATAAGTCCGCTCAATGTAATTCCCTTAAAGCCGTCCATTTACATTCACTCCTTAATATCGTTTTCAATTTGCTTTTTAAGCTCCTCCACCGAGGAAAACTTAACCTCGCCGCGCACAAACCTCGTCGGAATTGTAGTGATTCTTTTGCCGTACAAATTGCCCGAAAAGCCTATAATATAGGTTTCGCTTATAATATAGTCGGTTTTAAAGGTCGGGCGTACGCCGATATTGGTAATCCCCTCATATTCCTCGCCGCAGGTGATAATTTTAGACTTATAAACCCCGAATTTAAGGGGAATAAGCTCGCTCGGATATTTTTGGTTTATTGTAGGAAAGCCGATTGTTCTTCCCCGCCTGTCGCCCGAAATAACCTCAGCGGTAAAGGAAAACGGGAAGGTAAGCAGACCGTTCGCCGCCTCGATTTCCCCGTTTTGCAAATACTTACGTATTCTCGTGGAGGAAATCGGCTCTCCCCCCTCGCACACGGGGGTGTGACAGTTAAATTCTATGCCCTGCTTAAAGCAAAAATTACCGAGCATTTCGATATTTCCTGCCGCATTTTTTCCGTAATGATAATTAAACCCGCAGGAAATAAGGTCGGGAGCAAATTTTTCCTTTAAAAACTGCAGGAACTCCTCGGGGGGCATATCCTTAACCATATTAAAATCAAGGGTATATATTTCGTCTATTCCGATTTTTTTAAGCGCCGCGCACTTATCCTTTTCCGTCATAAGGGCGCGCGGCTCTCCGCTTATGAGCGCCTTTGGCGGCAAGGGGAAAATAACCGCGGTTTTTTTCATATTATCGGGCAGGGCAAGCACCGCCCTGTGCCCCTTGTGTACCCCGTCAAAGGTGCCGAGCGCTATCGCTCTTTTCATATGCCCTCAACTCCCGGATAGTTTATAACACATTTAATAGCAAGCTGATTTTTCGGCAAATCGGCAACGCCTATGCCTAAAAGCTTATCCGAATACTTAACCCTAATCAGCTCGCCGTCAACGAAATTATTAATTTTCAGTCGGTCAAAATCCAGCTGACCGCCGTTGCAGAAGCGGGTAGCCTGCTTTTCGGTAACCGAAACCTTACGCAGATATTCGACCGCCCGCTCCTCCCTTAACAGGTGTTTTGAGACGTTATTCTCATTTAGCTCATCAAGCGAAACGCACTCGTCAAGCGAAAATCCGCCGGTATAGGTTCTCTTTAAGGCGGTAAGGCAAGCACCGCAGCCCAGATACTCCCCTATATCCCGCGCAAGCGACCTTATATAGGTACCCTTTGAGACGTGGACGTCGATTTCAAAAACATTATCGGCATCAAGGGGTGAAATAAGGTCGAGGGAAAAAATCTCAACCTTGCGGCTTTCTATCTCGGCGTTTTTACCCTCTCTGGCAAGCTTGTAAAGCCGCACCCCGTCCTTTTTAAGGGCGCTGAACATAGGCGGCTTCTGCATTATTTTACCCCTGAAAGCGCAAAGTACGTTTTGGAGCTGTTCGGTTGTCACAGCGACCCTGTTTTCCGAAATTATATTACCCGTAATGTCGTCGGTGTCGGTCGTTACGCCTAATTTAACGGCGGCGGTGTAACGCTTGTCCGCGTCGAGCAAAAGCCCCGAAAGGGCGGTAGCTCTGCCTAACAGCACGGGCAGTACGCCTGTCGCCATTGGGTCGAGCGTACCCGTATGCCCCACGCGTTTCTCTCGCGCCAGCCGTTTAATTCTCGCAACCGCGCCGAAGGAGGTTATACCCTCGGGCTTATTTAACAGAATCAGCCCCTGCATATGCTTCCTCCAACGCCTTACCGACAGCCGCCAGCACGGTTTTCTTAACCTCGTCAAGCGTACCCGTAACCGTAGCGCCCGCCGCGCCCTTATGACCGCCGCCGCCGAGCTTTTTACAAATCGCCGAAGCGTCGAGCGGAGGATAGGTACGAAGCGAAACCTTGAACTCGTTTTCGTCGGTCTGCTTTAAGGTTATTCCCGCGGCAACACCCTCAACGCTCCTTGAAATAACCGCAATTCCCTCAAGGTCGGTGCCGCTGCAGCCTGTTTTCTCCTGCATTTCGGCGGTGACCGAAAGAAGAATACATTTTCCTCCGAAGTGAAATTCCGCGGTATCAAGCACCATTCTTTCAAGCTCCAAAAGCTTTCTTGACTTGGTATCGAACATAATGCGGTTGATTTCGGGCGCGTCGATATTGTACTCGTAAAGCTGTGCCGCGATAATATGGGTTTTCGCCGTAACGCTCGAATACTTAAAGCAGCCTGTATCGGTCACTATTCCCGTATAAAGCGCCTTTGCGGTAATATCATTAATATTAACCCTCATATAGCTTAACAGCTCGTAAATACATTCCGCGGTAGCCGAGGCGTCGGAATCGAGATACAAATTCTTAGCATACCTTACGTTTGAAACGTGGTGGTCTATATTAAGGTCAACAATGTCCCCAAACTCCTCTTTAAGACTGCCCAAAAGCCGCTTATCCGCGACATCAACCGCTATAACCGTGGCGTTTTCACGCGCCACATGGTCGGTCTTGCGGGCAAAATAGCCGTACTTTTCGGGAATGACGTCGGGGCAAAGCACGCAGGCGGACTTGCCTATTTCGTTAAGTCCGTAATAAAGCGCGTAGGCAGAGCCCAAGGTGTCCCCATCGGGAGAGGCGTGGGTAAGAATAATATAATTATCGTGTTTTTTAAAAAATGCCGCGGTCTGTCTTAGGGTTAAATCCCTGCAGCCGTCCTTAATTTTCCTTTTCATTCTCTTTTTCCCCGTTTAAGGACTCAATAATTCTTGAAATATTCGCGCTCTGCTCTATCGAATCGTCGGCGACAAAGCGCAGTTCGGGCACCTTTCTAAGGGTAAGGCGCGCGCCTAATTCACGGCGCAAAAAGCCCGCCGCCCCTTTAAGCGCCTTTACCGAGGCTACGGTTTGCTCGTAGCCCTCAATAGCGCTGACGTAAACCGTCGCATAGGAAAGGTCGCCTGAAACATCCACCTTAACAATGCTTAAAAGCCTGCTTACGCGGGGATCCTTGACCTCGCGCAAAAGCTCCGAAAGGCAAAGCTTAATATCAGACGTGATACGGTTAATTTTGTAACCAGCCATTAATCTCTGTACTCCTCCATAATAAAGGCTTCAAATATGTCGCCTTCCTTGATGTCGGCAAATTTTTCAAGACCGATACCGCATTCGTAGCCCTGAGCTACCTCCTTAACGTCGTCCTTAAAGCGGCGCAAGGAGTCAATCTTATCCTCGCAGATAACGATACCGTCACGCACAACGCGTATCTGGCAAGAGCGCAGAACCTTACCGTTTGTGATATAACAGCCCGCAACCGTGCCGACATTGGAAATCTTATAAACATTACGAACCTCGGCAGTACCGAGCTGATTCTCGCGGAATTTCGGGGCAAGCATACCCTTCATAGCCGCCTTGACCTCTTCGATACAGTCGTAAATTACGCGGTACATACGCATATCCACGCCGTCGCGCTCCGCCGCCGCCTTTGCTACAGCGTCGGGACGGACGTTAAAGCCTACAATAATCGCGCCCGAGGTCTGGGCGAGCATAACGTCCGACTCGTTTACCGCGCCCACGCCGCCGTGAATAACGCTGACCTTGACCTCTTCATTGGAAAGCTTAACAAGGCTCTCGCGAACCGCCTCAACGCTTCCCTGAACGTCCGCCTTGACAATGATGTTAAGCTCTTTAAGGTCGCCCTCGCTCAACTGGTCAAAGAGGTTGTCAAGCGTAACCTTCTGCTTGGCGTTAAAGAGCTCTTCCTTAGCCTTTTGCTTTCTCTGCTCAACAAGCTCGCGCGCAAGTCTCTCGTCGGAAACCGCGTCGAAAACGTCGCCCGCGTTCGGGGTCTCTGCAAGACCCGTAATCTCAACCGGAACCGACGGACCCGCCGTTTTAAGCTCTCTGCCGTTTTCGTTGGACATAACGCGAACTCTGCCGACCGCCGTTCCCGCAACGATAATATCGCCTGTATGGAGCGTACCGTTCTGAACAAGGAGGGAAGCTACAGGACCTCTGCCCTTATCAAGACGCGCCTCGATAACGATACCCTTAGCACGTCTGTCGGGGTTTGCCTTAAGCTCCATCATTTCGGCGACAAGCAGTATGCTTTCGAGAAGATTATCAATACCGTCGTGGGTTTTAGCCGAAACAGGTACGCAGATAACGTCGCCGCCCCACTTTTCGGGAACAAGCTCGTGTTCGGTGAGTTGCTGTAACACTCTGTCGGGATTAGCTTCGGGCTTATCCATTTTATTGATTGCGACAATAATCTGAACGTTTGCCGCCTTTGCATGGTTGATTGCCTCAATAGTCTGGGGCATAATACCGTCGTCTGCGGCGACAACAAGCACCGCAATATCGGTAGCCATAGCGCCGCGCTTACGCATAGAGGTAAACGCCGCGTGACCCGGAGTGTCAAGGAAGGTAATATCCTGACCGTTGCAGTTTACCCTGTACGCGCCTATGTGCTGGGTAATTCCGCCCGCCTCGGTATCGGTAACCGCGGTGTTGCGGATAGCATCAAGAAGCGAGGTCTTACCGTGGTCAACATGACCCATAACAACCACAACGGGGCTTCTAGGCTTTAGATTCTCGGCGTTGTCCTCGGTATCGTCCATAATCTGCTCCTCGATTGTAACGACAACCTGCTTTTCAATCTTAGCGCCCATTTCGGTTACTACGATTTCAGCGGTATCGTAATCGATAACCTGATTTACCGTAGCCATCATACCGAGTTTCAAGAGCACCTTGATAACCTCGGCGGCGGTCTTCTTAAGGGCGGCGGCTAATTCGCCTACCGTGATCTCCTCGCCTACCGTAACGGTAATCGGGGTCTTCTTTATGCGCTCGAGCTGCATACGGCGAATCTTGTCCGCCTCGGTCTCCCGCTTCGCGCCCTGAGGACGGCGGTAATCCTGCGATTTCTGCTTAATTTTCTGCTTTCTTGAATAATTGTCCTTCATAGTATTGGCAGGGGCAATTATTTCATACTTTTCATTGTATTTATCGATATTTACGTTTGAGGTTCTGGTATCGATATGACGTATTTCAGCGGGACCGCGCTTGGGAGCCTCCCCCGGCTTTTTCTCATTTTTGCGGGAAACAAAGGGCTTGGGATCGGAAACGCCCGGCTTTTTCTCCGCCTTTTCAGCTGTTTTTTCGGGCTTTTTAGCATTATCGGACTTTTTCTCCGCCTTAGCCTCGGTTTTCGGCTTTTCGGTCTTCTTTTCCTCAGCCTTAGCTTCCTTTTCCTCCGGCTTTACCTCAGCGGCAGGCTTTTCGGTCTTGGGCTTTTCCTTCTTTTGAAGCTCGGGCTTCTTTTCCTCTGCCTGCTTTTTCTCGGGCTCCGCTTTCTTTTCGGCTTTGGGCTTTTTTTCGGGCTCAGCCGCCTTTTTCTCACCCATAGCCGCCTTAAGCTGTTCTAAAATAGCCATCTGCTCGGCGAGCTTTTTGTTCTTTTCTTCCTCTCTCGCCTTTTTCGCCGCGGCGCGAGATTCCGCTCCCGTTGCGAAATAATCGGCAAAGCTTTTAACCTCGCCGCGCTCAAGCAGGGTGTTAAAAACAACGCTTATTTCGGTCTCGTCAAGCGAGGCGCCGCTCTTTTTAACCGCGCCCGTCTTTTCGGCGACAATATTAATAATATCCTTTGAGCTGACCTTAAAATCCTTTGCAAGGTCGCTGACTTTGTATTTATTCGTCATTAGCATTTCCTCCTCTGGTGTACGCCTTTAAAAAAGCGTCGGCAAAACCGCTGTCGTTAATCGTTAATATCCCGCACCTACGGCCGACAGCGTCCGACACGGTTTTTATATCAAGCCTTTCAAGAGCTAAAAACGGGGTGTTATTTTTATCGGCAAAAAAGGCAGCTTCCTTTCGGCTTTTGGACGATATGTCGCTTGCCGATATTACAAGACGGGCTTTTCCGCCTTTAAGGGAATTTACCGCCGCGTCCATTCCGTAGGACAGTCTTCCCGCCTTTGCCGCGAAGCCTAAAAGAGTAAGCGCCTTATTGTCCGACATTTGAAAGCTCCTTTTCAAGCTGTGTGAAAATTTCCTCGGGCACCGCCGTACCGAAGGCTCTTGACAAAGCTCCTATCTTCTGCGCTCTTTTAAGACATTCAGAAGATTTGCAGATATACGCCCCTCTGCCGTTAAGCTTTCCCGTCGGGTCGGTCTTAATATCCCCCTCGGGCGTTTTTACTATGCGTATAAGGGTGTTTTTCGGCTTCATTTCACGGCATCCCACGCACATACGCGCGGGCGTTTTTTTAGCTCCCATTATAAAGGCTCCTTTCGGCTTCATTTCACGGCATCCCACGCACATACGCGCGGGCGTTTTTTTAGCTCCCATTATAAAGGCTCCTTTCGGCTTTTTTAAAGATTATTTTAAGGGCTTATTCGCCGAAAAAGCCGCTTTCGGGATGAATATCTATCTTCCAGCCCGTAAGCTTTGCGGCAAGCCTTACGTTCTGACCCTTGTTGCCTATTGCAAGCGACAGCTGTGCCTCGGGCACGCTCGCCTTGCAGACCTTAGGCTCCTCGCTCTCGATTTCAACCGAAACCACCTTTGCGGGGGAGAGCGCCTCTGAAATAAACTCCTTAGGATCGTCGCTGTATTTTACAATATCAATCTTTTCGCCCGCTAATTCCTCAACTATCTTATTAACACGTGCGCCGCGCGGACCTATGCAGGCGCCGACAGGGTCGATTTCCTTGTTTTCAGACCAGACCGCCATCTTGGTTCTTGAACCCGCCTGACGGGAAATAGCCTTAATCTCGATTGTGCCGTCGAATATTTCGGGAACCTCGGTCTCAAACAAACGCTTTACAAGACCCGGATGTGTGCGGGAAAGCATAATTTTCGCTCCCCTTTCGGTCTCCTTAACGTCAACAACGTAAACCTTGATGTGATCGCCCTCGTGAAGCTCCTCGTCGGGAACCTGCTCAAGCTTGGGAAGGGTCGCCTCGTTGTGGCCGATTGTGAGTATAGCGTTGCCGGTTTTCGGGTCGATACGCTGAACCACCGCCGTTACAAGCTCGCGGTTATGGCTCTGGAACTCGGCTAAAACACGGCCTCTCTCTGCCTCTCTTACTCCCTGACGGAAGTTGTTTTTGGAGTTCTGCGCGACCACTCTGCCGAACTTCTTAGGGTCAAGCTTAATATCAACAAAGCCGTTTTCAATCGCCTTCGGGTCAATAGCCGCGGCGTCCTCCTTAGAAATCTCGGTATAGGGGTCAAAAACCTCGTCAACAACGGTTTTGCGGGCGGTGATACTGAAAACCTCATTTTCGGTATCGATAACACAGGAAACAATATCGCTTCCGCCGTAATCCTTACGCGCCGCGACAACAATCGCGTCGGCTATCTTTTCCGCAATAAACTCCTTGGGGATTCCTCTTTCCTCTTCCATAAGTCGCAGCGCCTCGAAAAACTCCTTAGTGTCGTTTTTCGCCTTTGCCGCCTTTCTTGAACCTGCCATTTTTCTCAATTCCTCCAAACAAAGGTAATAATTTATTTATTCAAAATCGCACAGACGGGCCTTGGAAATATCCTTGTAATCAAGGCTGTACTCCGCGTTTTCGGTTTCAATAACAACCTTTTCCGCCGCCGATTTAAGTATGCCCGTAAGCTCCTTAACGCCGTCTACGGCTTTGTAAAGCTTAATTTTTACGGTCTTACCGACGCAAATCTCAAAGTGGTTAGGTCTTGTAAGCTCGCGTTCAATACCGGGAGAACAAACCTCCAGATAATACGAAACGTCAATCGGGTCCGCCTCGTCGATAATCGGGTCGATTGCGTGGGATACATTGGTGCAGTCGTCAATGCTTATACCGTTAGGGCTGTCAATAAAAACCCTTAGGTACCGGGACGCACCCTCCTTTAAAAAGCGGACGTCCCATAGGCTTACACCCTGTGCTTCAACCGTTTCCCTAATAAGCCCGTAGACCTTTTCGGCAGCGTTTGCCATTATTTCTTCCTCCCGTCACAGCACAAAACAAAAGTGAGCGGGTTGCCCCACTCACCTTTCTGCTTAATGATAACATTATTATATCACGCCAATACAAAAAAATCAAGTGCTTTTTATAAGAAAAAACAAGGAAATTTTGAGCCTATTTTTGTTGACAGTATACCAGATATACAATATAATATACGTAAGAATATTATCAGGAGGAAAAACAATGAAAAAGGTTATGACCTTAATTCTAACTTTATCAATGCTTTTGTGCCCCCTCGGCGTGTCGGCGGCTGAGTCCGAGCTTCAAACCGCTTACGGATATGCAAAGCTTTTAAACTTCGGCGAATTTCCCGAAAAGCCCGAGTATGAAGCAGGAATAGCAACTGCAAGCATACCGCAGTATAATTCTGCTGCCGGTGCAACAGACAGCACAAGCAAAAGTGACTTGCAAGAAATTCACGAATATTTAAGGGAATGCTTTATTAACTGTGAATCGCAAATATCGCTTGAAGCATATCAGTCACTGCACGATTTTTCAACAACCATTACAACCAACAGTCTAGGTCAAAATATAGCCAACTGCCCTAAACTCAGCAAATTCTTTACCGAAACGGTAAATTATTATCCCGAGCTGTTTCACGTATCTAATTCATACGTCGTATCATTAAAAAGCTCGACGTCAGGTTCAGGATATGTTACTATCGCTTTCTACCCAACATATGTTAATCCCGATAACCGCAGTGAAATTTATTCCGATCAGGCGGCAGCCAAAGCCGCATACGATACCGCTTTAAAAACATACAATGATGAAATCGAGCATATTATCGGCGGAATAGCGCCCGAAATGAACGACCTTGAAAAAGCTCTTTACGTTCACGATTATTTAGTCACTCATTTTCAGTATGATTTGAGACTCTATTCTACGGATCCTTCAGAAAAAGCTAAAAAGGTTCATGACGTATACAGCTTCTTTGATCAGAAGGTCGGCGTATGCGAGGCTTACGCGCAAGCTTTCAACGGAATTATGCACCGTCTCGGAATTAAGTGTACCTCGGCGCTTAACAACAAAGAGGAGCATACCTGGAATATTATTACCCTCAACGGAAAGAACTACCATATTGATGTAACCCACGATGACCCTGTAGGACAAAGCGAGGGTGCCGCCAAGCACTCACTCTTCCTTTTAAGCGATGAAACCGTCATAACCAAAAAAGACCATTCTGCATGGTACTCGGTTATGTACGTCACCTCATGCACCGATAACAAATATGAAAGCGGTTACGCGTGGAATGAGGCAGACAGCTCCTTTGAATATGTTGACGGAAAATGGTATTTTATTGAATATTTGGCTTCTTCCAAATCAAGACTATACAGCACGAAAGATTTCATCAATTTCGAAACTGTTGTACAAAGCTTTGATACAACATTCCCCGTACCTGACCAACCCACATACAGCTACATAGGATATTTCGGCGGCATTACCGCTGTAGGCGACTCGGTTTATTACAGCGCCCCGAACCGTAATATTTACTGCTACAACGCAAAAACAGATACGGTTTCCGATTTTACGGTTAGTTCTCCGTCAAGCATTAATACCGCCACCTCCTGTCGCTATGAGGGTAACGGTATTCTAAAGGTCTTTTTCAGCTCAGTACCCGACTCATTCGACGACGGCGGCTACACGGAGGTCACCCTATTTAAAATAGGCGACACCGACGGCGACGGTAAGGTGAGCTCCACGGATATTGCCAACACCAAAAAATACCTGCTCGGTTCAAAAACCGATTTCAACCGGGCGACAATAGATTTCGGGAATAAAAAACAGGTAAATATATTAGACCTTGTAAAAATCAAAAAGCTCGCCGCAAAGGCAAATAATTAAGCAAAAACAAGCTCAGCAAAAGCACGAAAATAATGCTTTTGCTGAGCTTGTTTAGTTTTTAAGAGACAAATCGGTGTTTGTAGGGGTAATTGAAAAATAGCCTCCCTTGCCTAAAGGGAGGGGGACCGCCGAACGGCGGTGGAGGGATATATTGAGGCTTCTTCAAACCTAAGTATCCCCCAGTCACGGCAAGCCGTGCCAGCCCCCTTTAGGCAAGGGGGCCTTTTTATACGCTAATCAAACGCCTCTACAAACCCCAATTTGTTTTTCACAGCGCCCTTTTTATTACAGTCTTGCGGTATCCTTCGGTTTTTCCTCTGATGAATTACCGTTTAAATCGTCAATAGTTACCTTGCTTTCGTGGGGTATCGGCTTCCATTCAACCTTTTTAAATAAGGCTACATACTGGGTGTATCTGCCTATAATATCAAAGGTCGGCCAGGTAAGTGTGTAAAGAGCCTTTTTATAAAGCGGCATTTTTTTCATTCGCTTATGCTCGACTATAAACAGATAAACCGCCACCCACATATTTTCAATATACATTCCTAAGCGGTATAAAAGCCTTAGCCATATTTGAACAAGCACACCGAGGAATATCGCGCCCACGCCTGATTCCGCCGTAATTTTGACGGGAAAAATAAAACGTAAAAGCTGTCCCAAATAGGTGCTTGTCGAGAAAAGATAAACCCCGCCTATGCCGTGAACCCCGCAGTAAAAGCCGTAGGCGATAACCGATACCAAAAGCCAACGGATTATATTAATAACCGAAAAGGGTGTTAACTGCATTAAGGTATCATAGGAGGCGGCGCGGTGGCGGATTGATTCTACCGCCGCAAGGCAAATTTCCTTAAAACTCCTTTTGCCCCGCTTTTTCTCGTTTTCACGCCAGCGGGTCTTTAAAAACCGCTTGCCGAAAAAGACGTTGAAAAAAAGGTAAGGTCCCGTCTCCGCAAAGGCAAGCAGGTGTCCCCTCGACCATCGAAGCCTCTGCCGCAGGGCAATTTTAAGGCTCGTAGGCTGTTCGTCGTAGAATTCGGCGGCGTCATTGTATGTAATAGCATACCCCTGAGCCACTGCGTCGGCGGTAAGCGCCCTGTCCTCTGTTAGAGAGGTGTACTTCCAGCCGTCCTTTACAATCTCGTTTGCAAAAAGAAAGCCCGTTCCCTGAATATTTGTTGCAAGGCGCAAAACCGAGCGCGCGCGGTGATTAAAACGAATAGAACGAAGCCAATGCAAAGCATAGGTGGAGGCTACCCAGGATTCGTCAAAATTCTTTGTGTTGCGGTATGAAGTGATAAGCTTTTCTCCCGCGTCAAAGGAATCGTTCATACGGGATATATAGTCGGATTTTAGCAGATTGTCCGCGTCAAAAGCAAAATACCCCTCAAAGCTTTCTCTGCCGTAATCCTCCTCGATACGCTCAAAGAGGAACTGAAGCGCAAAGCCTTTTGTCCTGTGCTCGTTATCGAACCGCTCATAGCAAATTGCTCCGTGCTTTTTTGCTACTTCGGCGGTTTTGTCGGTGCAGTTATCCGCCACGACAAATACCGTGACAAGTTCTTTAGGATAATCCTGCTTTGTAATGCTGTCAAGCAGATTTCCGATAACATTTTCCTCGTTACGCGCCGCGATAACGACGGCGTATTTATGCTGCTTTTTTGCGGGAGCAAATTTTCTTGTAAAGAAAAGCCCGAGTATGCGGTATACCGTCTTGTAGGCAAGCATAACCGTAAAAACCGTGCCGATTACGCCGTATATCACCCTTAAAAACGGATACCAGCCGCCGACGGTCTCGGTAACGCTTGCAAGAGCGGGCGTTATATTCAAAAGCATTTTTATACCTCTTTTAATTACAAAATGTAGGGGACGACGCCCCCCATCGTCCCGCGCAAAAGTCTCAACAATTATAGCACCGCCGCAGAACAAAATCAAGTCCTATAATTTGTCATTATAATCTAATTGTTTTGTTTTTCAAGTAATTCTTCGTACTCGCCGCTCAACCGCTCCCATTCGGTCATTACCGTATCAAGCTCAGTTTCAAGGGCTTCTATTTCGGTTTGAAGCTCGGAAAGCTTCATATAATCAGATTGGTTTTCGGGGAAAGCCAGCTCCTCCCTAACCCCGCCGATTTTTTCTTCAAGGAGAGATATTTTCTCCTCCGCCTTCGCTATAGCCCGCTCGTATTTGGAGCGCTCCTTTGCGGGGGTTGTATAGGTTTTTTTCTGTTTTATCGGCTGTTCCGCTTGCCTTTGCAGGGCGGGCGGCGTTTTTTTATTATCCAAATACTGCGCGTAGCCGTATGGGTAGAATTTAACGCCGTCGGTTTCAAAGGATAAAAGACTGTTTGAAATCTTGCGGATAAAATAACGGTCGTGCGAAACGAAAAGCACCGTTCCCGCAAAGCGGGAGAGCATTTCCTCCAGCGTTTCCTTGCCGACAATATCCATATGGTTGGTCGGCTCGTCCAAAATCAAAAAATTCGGTCTTTTCTTAAATATCTTGCAGAGCGCAAGCCGCACCCGCTCCCCGCCGGAAAGCATATCCACCGTTTTAAAAACGTCCTCGCCGCTAAACAGAAAGGCGCCCAAAGCGCTCCGCGCCTCAAATTCGGTCATAGAGGGAAACGCCTTTAAAAAATCGTTAAGCACCGTGTCGGGGCTTGAATAGAGCGCCATCTGCTGGTCGAAATAGCCGATATTAACCCGCGGTCCGAACTTAAACTCGCCCGAAAGCGGCTTTACCGCACCTATCAAGGTTTTAATAAAGGTGGATTTTCCAAGCCCATTGCCGCCGATAATTCCAACTCGGTCGCCGCGGTGCATATCAAGGTCAATGACCGATAAGGCAGAAGTATAACCAATTTCAAGCTTATTTACCGATAATACGTCCTTTACCCCTATGTCCTCGGGTTCAAAATCAGCGTGAAAGGTGCGCATATCGTAGGCCATAGGCGCTTCGACGGGCTTCATACGTTCAAGCTGTTTTAGCTTTGACTGCGCCATAGCCGCCTTTGTCGGCTTATAGCGGAATTTTTCCACAAGCTCAGTAAGCCTTGCTATCTCCTTTTTCTGCGCATCATATTCCTTTGCCTGCTGTTCCCGTCTTTCCTTTTTAAGCTGTGTGAACCGGGTGTAGTTTCCGGAGTACTTATAGGTCTTGCCGTACTCAATCTCGTAAACGGTATCAACAACATTATCAAGGAACATTCTGTCGTGCGATACCACAACGAAGGCTTTTTTATAGGTTTTCAGATATTCCTCCAACCACTCGACCGCCTCAATGTCAAGGTGGTTTGTCGGCTCGTCCAAAAGCAGAATATCGGGCTTTGAAAGTAAGAGCTTCAAAAAGGCGATTTTGGTACGCTGTCCGCCCGAAAATTCCGAAAGCTGACGGTTTTTCTGCTCGTCGGTAAAGCCGAAGCGCTTTATCGCCGCCTCGTACTCCCGCTCAAAATAAAAGCCGCCGCGGTTGGTAAAAAGGTCGAGCAGAGCCGTATAGCTTTTAATGTTTTCCTCGCTCTGCTCGTTTTCCATTTTCTCCTGCGCCCTGTCAAGCTCGGCTTTAAGCTCTATTATATCAGAATACGCCTTGCGAATTTCACCTACAAGGGTAACGCTCTCGTCGTCGAAGGTCATCTGGGACAGCACGCCGATTACAGGCTTGCCCGAAACCGCGATAAAGCTATCCTCATCGCTGTCACGCTTGGCAAGGCTATACTCGCCCGAAATAAGCTTTAAAAGGGTGGTTTTGCCGCACCCGTTGCGCCCGACCACCGCGATTTTGCTCGTATCGTTAATCTCTATATTAACAGCGCTTAAAATCGGCTTGCCCGAAAGCTCGACCGTGCCGTTTTGAATTTTAAGCTGCATAGCTTTCCCTCCCACGTTTTCTTACAGGGTGTATTTTACCATTTTTGCGCGTGTTTTGCAACATTTGAAAAAATATGCTTTGCAGCCACCGCGCTTTCTTTGAGAATTGACGCAAATCTCCGACACTCCGCCAAGCAAACCTCGCCGTCGGTACATTTTTGCAAAAAAGCAATAAAAAAAGCCTGTAAACAAGCAATGTTTACAGGTATCAAAATGTTGGCATCTACTTATTTTCCCGGGCAGCTTCCCGCCGAGTATTTTCAGCGCAAGCGAGCTTAACTTCCGTGTTCGGTATGGGAACGGGTGGACCCTCGCCGCAATCAACACCAACTTTATATCAAGAGACTACACAAAAGAAGGAGAATTATTATTTCAATTCAACTCAAACCTACTGTAATTTCTCAACGTGATAGTATTCTATCACAAACGTATATCTTTGTCAATAGCAAATATGAAATTTTTTAATTATTAATCTAAAAATGTTGATTATCGGCGGAAAATATGATATTATAATTAATTGAGTAATTATAATATCAAAGGAGAATTTTCCCGTGACCGAATTAGAACGCGAAATCGGAAGACGACGCACCTTTGCGATAATCTCGCACCCCGACGCAGGTAAAACCACCCTAACAGAAAAGTTTTTGCTTTACGGCGGCGCGATACAGACCGCCGGCTCCGTTAAGGGAAAGGCGACCGCGAAGCACGCGGTTTCCGACTGGATGGAGCTTGAAAAACAGCGCGGAATTTCCATAACCTCTTCGGTAATGCAGTTTGAGTATGAGGGCTACTGCATTAATATTCTCGACACACCGGGGCATCAGGACTTCTCCGAGGACACCTACCGCACCCTTATGGCGGCGGACAGCGCGGTTATGGTAATCGACGCGGCTAAGGGTATAGAGGCGCAGACAAGAAAGCTGTTTAAGGTTTGCGCTATGCGGCACATACCGATTTTCACCTTTATAAACAAGCTTGACCGCGAGGCGAGAGACCCCTTTGAGCTGCTTGACGAGCTTGAAAAGGAGTTCGGTATAGGCACCTATCCGGTAAACTGGCCTATCGGGTGCGGCGTAAGCTTTAAGGGCGTTTTCGACCGCGACAAGCGCGAGATTTTAACCTTTAACGAGTTCCACCGGGGGCAGGAAAAGCTTAATGCGATTAAGTGCGACATTACCGATACCGAGAAGTTAGACGAGCTGATAGGCGAATATCAGCGCGCCGAGCTTGTCGACCAGATAGAGCTGCTCGACGGCGCAAGCTTTGAATTTGACCTTGAAAAGGTGCGCAAAGGCGAGCTTACCCCCGTTTTCTTCGGCTCCGCGCTAACCAACTTCGGAATTGAGCCGTTTCTTGAAAACTTCCTTAAAATGACCACCCCTCCCCTGCCGCGCGTTTCGGAGGGGGAGGAAATAAGCCCCTTTGACGAGAATTTCTCTGCATTCGCCTTTAAGATTCAGGCGAATATGAACAAGAACCACCGCGACAGAATAACCTTTTTCCGCATTTGCTCAGGACGGTTCGAGCGCGGGGCGGACTATTACCACGTTCAGGCGGGAAAGCCCGTCCGTCTCTCCCAGCCTCAGCAGATGATGGCGGAGGAACGTCAGGTAATAAACGAGGCGTACGCGGGGGATATTATCGGTGTTTTCGACCCGGGTATTTATTCGATAGGCGACACGGTCTGCTCCCAAAAAATGCGGGTTAAGTACGAGGGTATTCCGACCTTCGCTCCCGAGCATTTCGCCCTTATCGAGCAAAAGGACAGCCTTAAACGCAAGCAGTTTGTAAAGGGGGTTGAGCAGATAGCCCAAGAGGGCGCGATTCAAATTTTCCGCGAGCCTAACACGGGTATGGAGCGCGTAATAGTCGGTGTTGTCGGCGTTTTGCAGTTGGAGGTGCTTGAATATCGCCTTAAAAACGAATACAATGTTGACGTTATCCGTAACGACCTGCCATATCAGTATATTCGTTGGGTAAAAAACAAGGATATTGATATAAAATCCCTTAACCTCACCTCCGATACCAAGTGGGTGCAGGACTTTAAAAACAATAACCTTTTAATCTTCACAAGCGAGTGGAATATCAACTGGGCTGAGGAGCGCAACAAGGGACTTATCCTCGAGGATTTCAGCAAAGACTAAGCAAAAAAGCACAAGACGGTTTTAATCCGTTTTGTGCTTTTTTAGATATTTTTTTAACCTTAAATTTTATTAAGCTCGTTTTCAATCAACAAAAGCCTGTTGTACTTCGCCACCCTGTCTGTACGGCAGGGCGCGCCTGTTTTTATCTGCCCCGCGTTTACCGCCACGGCGAGGTCGGCAATGCTTGTGTCCTCGGTCTCGCCCGAACGGTGGGAAATGACCGCGGTGTAGCCGTGCTTTTTCGCAAGCTCTATAACGTCAAGCGTTTCGGTAAGTGTTCCTATCTGGTTAAGCTTAACAAGTATGGAATTTGCCGCGCCAAGCTCGATTCCCTTTTTAAGCCGCGAAACATTGGTTACAAAAAGATCGTCGCCCACAAGCTGTATATTATCACCTAAAGCGGCGGTAAGCCTTTGCCAACCCTCCCAGTCCTCCTCCGCCGTACCGTCCTCAATGGAGATTATCGGGTATTTGGAAATAAGCTCCTCATAATAGCCTATAAGCTCGTCGGAGTACATTTTTTGATTTCGCTTAGGCAGTAAATATCCTCCATCCGAATACCACTCACTTGAGGCTACGTCCAGCGCGATTTTAATTTCGTCGGTAGTGTAGCCCGCTTTTTCTATCGCATTTACAATAAGCTCAATAGCCTCCTCGTCGGTTTTAAGGTCGGGCGCAAAGCCGCCCTCATCGCCGACGCCGCTCCCCTTGCCCTGCTCCTTTAAAATAACGCCGAGAGCGTGGTATATCTCACTGCACCGGCGAAGTCCCTCCGCAAAGCTTTCCGCCTTATAGGGCACAATCATAAACTCCTGAATATCAATGTTATTCGCCGCGTGGGCGCCTCCGTTTAAAATATTCATCATAGGTCTCGGCAGTTCATTACCGTTTATACCGCCCAAATAGCGGTAAAGCGGCATACCGTAAGACGCCGCGGCGGCTTTTGCAAGCGCCAGTGATACCGCCAAAATCGCGTTTGCGCCCAGTCTTTTCTTGTTATCCGTGCCGTCAAGGGCTATCATACATTCGTCCGCCGCGCGCTGATTCACCGTTCCGAGTGCAATAAGCGCGGGGGCTATCTCGTTTTCAACCGCGCTTACCGCCTTTAAAACCCCCTTGCCGCCGTAACGGCTTTTATCACCGTCCCGCATTTCGTGCGCCTCGTAAATACCTGTGGACGCTCCCGAGGGAGAAAGTGCAAACCCCACACTGCCGTCACTAAGCGTAACCCGCGCTCCGACCGTGGGATTGCTCCTTGAATCCATCATTTCAAAGCCTTCAACCTTAATAATTTTCTTATCCGTCATAGCCTACCTCCAAAAATACAATAATTTACTTTTACATATATTATTTCTGCATATTTTCGGTTTATTAATAAAATTGCCTATTTTATTTTTAGGCGCTTTGTGGTATAATCTATATTTGGAGTATAATGTTTAAAAAGGATTTTGAAAATATGGAGAATAATGAAAGAGAACGCACGGGAAATATAATATGCGGCAGAAACCCCGTACTTGAGGCGGTGCGCTCAGGGCGCGAAATCGACCGCCTGCTTGTCGCCCACGGTGTTTCAGGCGGCTCGGTCGCCGCTATAATCGCAAAATGCCGCGCAAAGGGCGTGCTTATTAAGGAGGTAAGCCCCCAAAAGCTGGACTACTACTGCGGCGGCGCTAACCATCAGGGTGTGGCGGTTATGTTCGCCTCGCAGGAATACGCAACGGTGGAGGATATTTTCGCCCTTGCCGAGGAAAGAGACGAAAAACCGTTTATTATAATTTGTGATGAAATAGAGGACCCGCACAATTTGGGCGCGATTATAAGAACCGCCGAAATCTGCGGCGCGCACGGAATTATAATACCCAAGCGCAGGAGCGCCTCGCTTAACGCAACCGTTGCAAAGGCGGCGTGCGGCGCACTTGAATATATGCCTGTTGCGAGGGTTACAAATATTGCAAATACTATTGATTCGCTTAAAGAGCGCGGAGTATGGGTTTTCGGCGCGGATATGGACGGCGAGGACTACGCAAAAACCGATTTTGACATTCCCTTAGCCCTTATAATAGGCAACGAGGGCAGCGGCATAGGCACCCTTACCGCCAAAAAGTGTGACGCGATAATAAGCCTGCCTATGTTTGGAAAAATCAATTCCCTTAACGCCTCGGTGGCGGCGGGCGTACTGATGTACGAGGTTGTGCGAAAAAGGAGGAAATTATGAGCTTTTTTTCAAAAAAAGAAAATGAAGAGCTGTATTCACTTTTAAGCGACGATGAGGAGGATTTATTTGCCGACTACGCCGCGCACAATTACAATTCAAACGCTCTGACTCCCGAGGAGGTTTCGGGCGTTTCGTGGGGCAGTACGGAGGAAAAAACCAACTCTACAAGCGCGCTTGATTCCCTTAAAAAGCGGATGTTGAATTCCGAAGCCGCTCCCGAAAAGGAAGCGCCTATGCTTAAGCCCGAGCCGTCACAATGCTCGGACCTTTCAAATGAAACCCAAACCGACGATTTCGACCTTAACGCCTTTGCGGAAATTTATAACAGGGCTAAAGCTGAGAAAAAGCCCGAGGCGACCGCCGATACTGAACCGACCGAGCCGAAAAATGCTCAGCCACACGAAAAAACCCTGCTTGAAAAATGCCGCCCCTTTATTTTGGACGGCGAGGGCGACGATTCCGCAATGAAGTCCGCCCCCACATATAAGCTTGAAAGCGTGGCTGAGATTTTAAAAAGCGAGAGCCAAAAAGCGCTTGACAGGCTTTCGCAGAAATACGACATAGCCTTTGACGACCTCGGCAAGCACGGCGAAACGAAAAAGCCGCAGAACGACATTAAGCCCACCGAGGAGACAGAGCCCGAGCGCGATGTATTTGAGGATCTTATTTCCTCCTCGGCAAAAATCAGTCAGGTGCAGACAAACGTATCAAGTATTATTTCGGATATCGACAGCTCCGTGTCCTCCGTCAAAGCAATAGAGCCCGACCCCCACAATACGGCTACCATTAAATTCACCCCTGTGTCGGACGAGAACAACACGTCAAGGATAAGCATAAGCTCGCAAACAAGATCGATAGATTTAACCGGCGAGCTTACAAGCCTTCCCGATACGGCTTCGGACGAAACGGAGAGAGAGGTACAGCTTGAACAAACCGAGTTTGAGGAATACATACCCGAAAAGGAATTTTCCGACGAAAAGGACGCTAAGCGTTTTTTAAGGGAGCTTTCACTCAAAAAGCGTTCCGCCTTTTTAAGAGCGGTACTGTCGGTTATCCTGCTTTTATTGCTCGCCGCCGCAAGGCTTCCCTTTATGTCGGGAATACTGCTCGCATACACTAAAACTGCGAATATAATATGCACGGCGGTTTTGGGAATAATAACCCTTATCAACGCGGATATGTTCGGGAGCCTGCCTAAAATCCTTTCCCGCCGTTCGAGACCCGATATATGCGCGGTGACAGCCTCGCTTTCGGTGCTTGCATACGGCGTAACCGCTGTTTTCAAGAACGAAATTGCCCTTGATTTAATAATCCTCGGCTCGGCTATCCTTGCCGTTCGCGCGCTCTGCTCATTTTTCACCGCCGCCTATATGCTTGAAGGCTTTAAGCAGATAGCCTCCCCCTCGCCTAAACGCGCGGTCAAGCTTATAAGCGATCAGGCGGTCACCTTTGCAATGGCGAAAAACGCGATAGAGGGAGACGTACTTGCCGCCGCCCCGCAGAGAACAAAGCACATAGACGGATATATGAAGCACTCTACCTTCCGTATATTCTTAGCGGGAAAGCTGCCCCTTATCACGGTAATTTCAATTCTGCTTTCAATTATTGTCGGCTTTGCCTGCGCTTCCTATTTTGACGGAATTGTATACGGCTTTTACAGCGCGGCGGCTATTCAATGCTTCGCCGCCCTGCCCGTAATATTTATGCTTGACAGTCTGCCGCTTTACTCCTCGGCTAAGCGGCTTAGTAAAATGGGCGCTATGATTGCGGGAAAAACGGGTGCGGAAAGAATAGAGAACGCAAACGCCGCGGTCTTGAACGCCGACGAGCTTTTCCCCTCGGGTACGGTACAGCTTCACCAGATGAAGCTTTTGTCCGACAACAGCATTGACGACACGATAATCCGCGCCGCGTCACTTACAGACGCGCTTTCAAGCCCCCTTTCCCCCATCTTCAAAAAAATAGCGGGAACGGGCGGAAATGTGATTTTGCCCGATTCGGACACGGTAAAATACGAGGACAGAATGGGTATTTCGGGCTGGGTTGACAATAAGCTCCTGTTTATCGGCAACCGTACATTAATGGAGGCGCACGGAATCGAGGTTCCGAGCGTTGAGGTTGACCGCAAAATACTACGTAAAGGACTGTTCCCCGTCTATGTGGCAACCGAGAACAAGGCTTGCGCCCTTATTACCGTGCGCTATACGGTACGACCCGACATTGCGCGGGAGCTGCGCCGCGTTTCGGCACTCGGGGTCACAATGCTGATAAACAGCTCCGACCCTAATATGACCGAGGAAATGATATGTGATTATTTCGGGCTTTACGAGGATTCGGTAAAGGTTATGAGCGCCGCCGGCTGTCATATGTATAAAAACGCGGTCACGCCTAACGAAAGCTGTTTTGCCCCCGCCGCATATAAAGGCAACCCGATGGGGCTTGCGGCGATTATCAGCAACGCTGGCAAAATCAAAAAGTCAAATCTGTTGCTTACGGTTCTTTATGTTATTTCGTCGGTTTTAGGCGCGGTGCTGTTCGCCTATATGTCCTTTGACGGCTCGGGCTCGCTTATGAGCGGAGCCGCGGTACTGCTCTACAGTCTTATTGCAACCGCCGTTTCCTATATTTTATATTTAACCCAAAAGCCATAAGGAGGAACAAATATGTCAGAAAAGAAAAAGTTTTACATTACCACTGCTATAGCCTACGCTTCCAGCAAGCCGCATATCGGCAACGCTTACGATATAGTTCTCGCCGATATGATAGCCCGCTATAAAAAACAAATGGGCTATGAGGTCTACCTAATGACAGGCTCTGACGAGCACGGTCAAAAAATTGAGGAAAAAGCCAAGGCACAGGGTATTACTCCTAAAGAGTATGTGGATAATGCCGCCGCAAACATTAAAGCTGTTTGGGATAGCCTTAATACTTCCTACGATAAATTCATACGTACTACCGACGCCGACCACGAAAAGGCAGTGCAGAGAATTTTCACCAAGCTTTACGAACAGGGGGATATTTACAAAAGCACCTACGAGGGAAAATACTGTGTTCCCTGCGAGTCATTTTATACCGAATCCCAGTTAGTAGACGGTAAATGTCCCGACTGTGGCAGAGAGGTTATCGACTCTAAGGAGGAGGCGTATTTCTTAAAGCTTAGCAAATATCAGGACAGATTATTAAAGTATTTCGAGGAAAACCCGGATTTTATTAAGCCCGAATCCCGAAAAAACGAAATGATAAACAACTTCTTAAAACCGGGACTTCAAGACCTTTGTGTTTCCCGTTCCTCCTTTAAGTGGGGTGTGCCGGTTGAGTTTGACGATAAGCACGTTATTTATGTTTGGATTGACGCTCTCTCCAACTATATTACGGGCATCGGCTACAATCCCGACGGAAGCACCGATAAGTTCAATGAGCTCTGGCCCGCCGACCTGCATGTTATAGGCAAGGATATTGTACGTTTCCACACCATTTACTGGCCTATTATACTAATGGCGCTGGGTCTTCCCCTGCCTAAGCAGGTTTTGGGGCATCCTTGGGTGCTTGTAGGGGAGGACAAAATGTCAAAATCCAAGGGCAATGTGGTTTATGCCGACGAGTTGGCAAACCGCTTCGGTGCCGACGCGGTTCGTTACTATCTGCTTTCTCAAATGCCTTTCGGTAATGACGGAACCTTTACTTACGAAAGCTTTATAAATGTCTTTAACGCCGACCTTGCAAATACCATAGGCAACCTTGTAAGCCGTACTGTGGCTATGACCAAAAAGTATTTCGGCGGTACTGTAGTAAAACACGAAATTACAGAAGCTTTAGATAAAGAGCTTTTCGGCTATGCTGAAGCCTGCGCCCAAAAATATCACAAGTATATGGCCGATTACCGTAATGCCGACGCCTGCGCCGCTGTTTTGGATTTAGCTAAGCGTTGCAACAAGTATATTGACGAGACAATGCCCTGGGCGCTTGCAAAGGACGAGGCGCAAAAAGACCGTCTTAACGATGTTCTTTACAATCTTTTAGACCTTATCAAAATTATCGGTGTGTTACTTCGTCCCATTATGCCCGAAACCGCTCAAAATATTGCGGGAGACAGTATCAGCGAAGAGCTGCGCTCCGCTGACAGCTACACACCCGAGGAAACGGCTAACCTCTTCCCCCGTTTGGATATGGAAAAGGTTTTAGCCGAAATTGCCGCCGAAAATGAGGCAAAAGCAGAGCCTGAAAAAATCGAGGGTATTGCACAAATCGGTATAGAGGATTTTGCGAAAGTTGAACTTAAAGCCGCTAAAATCACCGCCTGCGAGCCTATACCGAAGGCTAAAAAGCTTTTGAAATTAACCCTTGACGACTCAAGCGGAACGCCGAGAACCGTAGCCTCGGGCATTGCAAAATGGTATAAACCCGAAGAGCTTATCGGTCACACGGTAATTGTTGTTGCAAACCTAAAGCCCGCGAAGCTTTGCGGTGTTGAATCGAACGGTATGATTTTAGCCGCCGACTGTGCCGAAGACGACGTTAAGGTGCTGTTTATAGACAACGTACCCGCAGGCAGTAAAATAAGATGATAGATTTTTTAGAGGAATGTCAGCTTAAAGAACCGCTTATTTTTGACAGCCACGCCCATTATGACGACGCAAAATTCGACGAAATCAGGGACAGTCTTTTAGAAGACCTGCCCCAACACGGCGTTTGCGGCGTAATCAACTGCGGGTGCGATACCGAATCCTCAAAAAAGGCTCTTGCGCTTGCGGAGAAATACGGTTATATATATGCCGCGGTAGGCGTACACCCCGAAAATATCGGCGGCGGTACATTGGCAGAAATTGAAAATCTCGCAAAGCATAAAAAATGCGTGGCGATAGGCGAAATCGGGCTTGATTACTACTGGGTTTCCGATAATAAGGAGGAGCAAAAAGCGCTGTTTTCGGAGCAGTTAGAGCTTGCAAACAAGCTTTGCCTGCCTGTTATAGTTCACGACCGCGACGCCCACGCCGACACGCTGGAGCTTTTGAAAAAATACCGTCCGAGCGGAGTGCTTCACAGCTTTTCGGGCAGTCCCGAAACGGCAAGAGAAATACTAAATATCGGTATGTATATAGGAATCGGCGGCGCGGTGACCTTTAAAAACGCGCGAAGACTGCCCGAGGTCGTAGCAATTCTGCCCGAGGATCGCTTTCTGCTCGAAACCGACGCGCCCTATTTAACCCCTGTTCCCTACCGCGGAAAAGTAAATCATTCTGCTATGATTTATCATACAGCTAAAAAAATTGCCGAATTAAGAAACACCTCGACAGAGCATATTCTTGCATTATCAAAGAAAAACGCCGAAAAATTATTTAATATATAGTATATTTCACCCCGCCCTACAGATAATAATACCTGAAAGCGGGGTGATTCTAATGGAAAACAACCAGAACAAGAATAATCAGAACAACAACCAGAACAAGAACAACCAGAATAACAATCAGAATAAGAACAATCAAAACAACAATCAGAACAAGAACAACAACAATAACAACAATTTCTGATTCCGCGCAAAAAAACAGGCTGTCTCAAGTCTCGAGACAGCCTGCTGTATTTGGTTCTTTTGTAAATGTTGGGATTTTCTTGGCTTCCCCTCGAGGGGAAGGCAAGTCTCTTTAAACCCCAAAATTAGAAATAAAGCCTATTTTTGTGATTATTCCTCTGTTGCTTCTACAGGAACCTCTTCTGCGGGAGCTTCCTCGGCAGGAGCGGCGGTTTCTTCCTTAGCCTCGTAAACAACCTCGTCAGCAGTATCTGCAACGGGTTCTTCCACAGGCTCGCTATCCTCAAGCAGAGCGCGGATAGAAAGGCTTACGCGCTTCTTCTCGGGGTCAATAGCTATAATCTTAGCGTCAACCTCTTCGCCTACGGTAAGCTCGTCCTGCGGCTTTGCAACGTGCTTGTTAGCAATCTGCGAAATGTGGATAAGACCGTCAATACCCGGAATAATGCGGGCAAAAGCGCCGTATGTAGTCATACTTACAACGGTAACCTTAACGGTATCGCCGACATTGTAGTTATTCTCGAAAATAACCCACGGATTATCCTCGGGCTTTCTGTAGCCGAGAGAGATTTTTCTCTTTTCGGGGTCGAGAGCCTTGACGTAAACCTCAACGGTATCGCCTACCAGCACAACCTCCGACGGATTCTTAATTCTCTGCCAGGAAAGCTCGGAAATGTGAACCATACCGTCCACACCGCCGATGTCGACAAACGCGCCGTAGCTTGTAAGCGACTTTACAACGCCTGTGAAACGGTCGCCGACAGCGATAGTCTCCCAAATCTTATCCTCAGCCGCCTTGCGTTGCTCCTTGAGTACGCTGCGGATAGAGCCGACAGCTCTTCTTCCGCGGCCGATTTCGATAATGTGGAAGGAAACCTCTTTACCCTTTAAGTCCTCAAGTGGCTCGCCCCTTGAAGCGGTAGCCTGTGACGCGGGAATGAAGACCCTGATGCCGTTTGAGTAGGCAACAACGCCACCCTTAATGATGTCCTTAACAAAGCCTGTAACGATTTCACCGGAATCCTTGGCGGCGACAATATTGTCCCAACCGGCAATAGCATCGTAACGGCGCTTTGAAAGCATTGCGGTTCCTTCCTGATCGTTGATTTTCATGATGATAAGATTAAGCTTATCGCCCGCCTTAACTTCATCCATAAGCTTCACATCAGGCTCAGAAGAGAACTCGTCCGCAGTGACATAGCCCGTAACTCCCCTGCCGATGTCCACCGTAATCTCGGTGGGATTAACAGCGATTACGGTACCGCAGACCTTCTGGTCGCCCGTTAAGCCGCTTAGAGAAGCCTCAAATGCTTCCTCATCCGTCATTTCCTCGAAGCTTTTTTGAACAGGTTCTTTTACCTCCGCCTGTTCATCAACCGGTTGTAAATTTTCCGACATGGTTTTAATAACCTCCTTTATAATACCTGCGGGCGTAGACGCGCCTGCAACAACTCCAACCGAACCGCATCGGTCAAAATCGACGTTGTTTAGCTCCGCCGCCGTTTCAATCAAATAGGTTCTGCCGCATTTCTCCCTGCACACGTCAAAAAGCTTCGCCGTGTTTGAGCTGTGCCGTCCTCCGATAACAACCATCACATCGTTTTTTTCGGACAGCTCGCGGGCCTCCTGCTGGCGCATAGAAGTTGCATTACATATTGTATCAAATATTTCCGCATTTGTACATACTTTTTTTAAAAAATTTCGGCATTTTATAAATATTTTTTTATTAAATGTTGTTTGCGAGACCAAAATCACGTTTTTTTCGGCGAAATTTTCCTTTTCTGACAATAATTTTGTCAGCTCCTCCTCGCCGGAAAAGACATAAACCTCTCCCGTGCAGTGACCTATAATACCCTTGACCTCCTGATGGTTAGCGTCACCCGCTATTAAGGTGACGTACCCCTCCCTGCCCTTTTCGGCAACTATGCCGTGAATTTTCGCAACAAAGGGACAGGTTGCGTCCTCGGTCTTGACATTAAGCGCTTTCGCCCTCTCGGTCACGCTTTTTTCTACCCCGTGGGAACGGATTACAAGGGTTTCGCCCTCCTCTACCTCGTCGGGCGACTCAACTATCCTAACACCCCTTTGCTTTAATTCCTCAACAAGCTGGGGATTGTGAATTATAGGACCTAAGGTGCATACCCTCTCGCCCTTTTCAAGCAGGTCGTAAACCGACTGCACCGCGCGGTTTACCCCAAAACAAAAGCCCGCGGTTTTTGCAAGCGTTATTTTCAATTTTCCGCCCTCTTTTCATTTACTATTTTTAAAATCAGCTTGACCGATTCTTCAAGATTGCAGTCTGTGGTGTCGGCCAGCACCGCGTCCTCAGCCTGCTTTAAGGGTGCGATTTCTCTGTGCATATCGTCCCAATCTCGCTTTACCATATCGTCGTAAACATCTTTGAAGGTGACGTTTTCGCCCTTTTCTTTAAGCTCTTTAAGTCTTCTTTCGGCGCGAACCTCGGCTGAGGCGGTAAGATAAATTTTAACCTCGGCGTCGGGCAGAACCACCGTGCCTATATCCCTGCCGTCCATTACAACGTTGTTTTCCCTTGCAAGCTTTCTCTGCATTTCAAGCAGAAAGGCGCGCACCTGCGGTTTTGCGGAGACCGCCGACGCCATCATAGAGGCGGCGGGGGTGCGTATCTCGTCCGAAACGTCCCTTCCGTCAAGATAAACCCTCTGCTCGCCGTCCTTAAAACGAATATCAACCGCCGTTTCGGCTAAAATGCCGTCAATATCGCAGTTAAGCGAGGAATCAGCGCCCGACAGCGAGAATTTAAGCCCCACCGCGCGGTAGAGCGCACCCGTGTCAACATAAATAAAGCCGAGCCTTTTTGCCGCAAGGCGTGAAATACTGCTTTTGCCCGCTCCTGCGGGTCCGTCTATTGCTACCGAAATCATAATTTTTCTCCCTTTTATTATTGTTCAGGCGTTTTTACCCGCCGCAAAGCCGGTTGAAAAGGCAATCTGTAGGTTAAAGCCGCCCGTATACGCGTCGGCGTCGATAATCTCCCCCGCGAAATAAAGCCCCTTTACCAGCTTTGATTCCATTGTCGATGGGTTAATCTCCTTTACCGAAATTCCTCCGCCCGTGATTATTGCCTCCTCAATAGGTCTAAATCCCGTAATATGAAGCGGCAAAGCCTTAATCACTCCGCAAAGTGCCGCTCGCATTTCACGGGTTATCTGATTGACCTTAAGCGACGGTTCAATGCCCGATAAGGCTATTATAACCGGAATTATGCTCTTTGGCAGTAATTTATCAAGCGAATTTGCAAAATCCTTGTTTTTCTCGCCCTCAAAATCCCGTAAAATGCGGCTGTCAAGCTGATCCTCCGAAAGCGCGGGCTTTAAGTCAATATACGCGGTGTAAGCCGCCTTGCCCATTTTTCTCATATGCGCCGACGCGCTAAGGGTGAGCGGTCCCGATATTCCGAAATGGGTAAAAAGCATTTCGCCAAGCTCTGAAAAGACGGGCTTTTTCCTGCCCTCCTCGAAAACCGAAAGGGTCACGTTTTTTAGTGTTAGCCCCGCAAGCCTTGAACAGAAGCCCTCATGCACCGTAAGGGGTACGAGGGAGGGTTTTAATTCCGTCACGGTATGTGAAAGCGCCGCCGCCATTTTGTAGCCGTCCCCCGTCGAGCCGGTAAGCGGGTAGGACATTCCGCCCGTGGCTAAAATCACGCTGTCGGCGGGATAAATTTCGCCGTCCTCGGTCTTAACCCCTATAACCGCGCCGTCGCCTACAATTATTTTTTCCGCAACCGAATGAACAAGCTTAACCCCGCTTTTTTTGACCGCACCCACAAGCGCGTCAACAATATCTAAAGCCTTATCCGAAACGGGGAAAACCCTGTTCCCACGCTCGGTTTTAAGCGGAACGCCCAAGGACTCAAAAAGCCGCATTGTATCGCCCGAATCAAAGCCCGAAAAGGCGGAAAACAGAAATTTCCCGTTCTTAGGAACGTTGGCTATAAGGGTATCAACATCGCAGTTATTGGTGACGTTACACCGCCCCTTGCCTGTTATCATAAGCTTACGTGCCGGTCGCTCGTTTTTTTCGATAACGGTTATCAGGGCGTCCCTACCGTTTTGAAGCGCGGCGCCGTATGCCGCTGTAAGCCCCGCCGCGCCGCCGCCGATTATTACAATTTTTTTCATTACTTCACCGTATTACACTTATTATTTTTTATTTTACACCAAAACCTTAAAAAAGTAAACCATTTACTTTTGATATGCACACCCAAAAGTTAGACACTTTTGGAGGTGCATATTTTCTATGGGTAAAACAGGAAGAAAAGCCTAACTGCCAAACGCAAGATTTAAAGAAAAAAATCTTGCATTTTTATATTGACAAATTTCTATATGTTTCATATAATATAGATAAATATCTATGGGAGGGAATTGGATTGGAGCTTGACGAAAGAAAAACAACCACGGTTTTTAAGGCGTTTTGTGATGAAAACCGTATTCGCATTTTAAAGCTTTTAAGAACCGGCGAAAAATGCGCCTGCAAGCTGCTTGAAGAAATTAATGTAACACAGCCGACCTTATCGCACCATATGAAAATCCTTTGCGACTCGGGGGTTGTTGTGAGCAGAAGGGACAGTAAGTGGACGCACTATTCTATTTCTCCTAAGGGTGCGGAATATGCGGCTAAATGCTTAAAGTCGCTTACCGCTGTGGAGAAATAATTTAAAGGAGCATTTATGCAAGTATTAAAAACAGCGTGGGATTTCTTTCGAAATGAAATTCTCGGAATGGCGTGGCTAAGCCGACTTATAAGCGCGGGGCTACCGCTCGGCGTAACCTTTTCGTTCCTTATTTCCTCCCCTATGGTCGACCTCGGGAGTCTTGTACTGCTGATGAGTATATTCGGTTGGCGGGTCGCGGCGGTCTATGTACTGCTGGGTCTTTTAATAGCGGTTGCGGGCGGTACGCTTATAGAAAAGCTCCGGCTTGAAAATCAGGTGGAGGAATTTATACGAAACGGACGGTCGCTTGACGCTCCGCAGGAGGAACTGCATTTTAAGGAACGTATAAAATATGCTTGGGAGCAGGTCGCTTTCACGGCAAAAAAGGTATTTCCCTATGTGCTAATCGGCGTCGGAATCGGCGCGGTAATTCATAACTGGATTCCCGAGACCTTTGTTATCAAACTGCTCGGCATTTTTATTGCGATTTGTACGTTCGGCATCATAGCCGTAGGATATTTTTTCAACGCGATTCAAGTATTTATTATTTAGAGGTGACGTACAGTTATGAAAAGAAATGTTATAATAAAGCTCCCCTCCTTATTAACGGGTAAGGAGATGACGTCGGCGCTTTGCCGCTTTTTTTGCAGGAGCAGCTGCCGCAGTAATGCTTTATTCTTCGCTTGCAATACACAAAAAATTAAAGGACAATTATGATTTTTCAAAAGATAGTATTCCGTCTAATGATAACAGCGAAAATTCAAGCCTTTATACAAAGCCGCCCTTGCCGAGCGAAAGTGAAAACTCAATAACAGGCGACAAGGATAAAGCACCGTCGTTTGACGATTCTGATTATGATAGCGGTATAGTAAGCTCGGACGCCGCCGACTCTTCAAGAATACCTGTCCCGACTGAGATACAATGGGTGCTGGAAAAGGTGTTCCCTGCTCTATCCCCGTTGTGGCAGAGGTGTAGTTCAAGCTTCTCAGGCAGAACAAGAGTATTACCGGACCTATGAAGTCACACAAACAGATTAAATAATTTTAGGAGGTATTTTTATTATGGCATTTTTAGTAAGGGTAAAGAAAAAAGCAGAAAACAAGAAGCAGACCGCCTGCCGCACCGAAATTGCAAACGGTGCTCACAGCATTAAGGTTTTGGGCGCGGGTTGTAAATCCTGCCGCAAAATGTATGAGAACACAAAGCTTGCCGTAAGCAATATAGGACTTGGCATAGAGGTGGAGTATATCACAGATATGAGAGAAATTGCAATATACGGTGTTATGAGTATGCCCGCCCTCGTAGTCGATGAAAAGGTTGCGTCTATGGGCAAGGCGCTTAATGTTACAGATGTGGAACAACTCTTACGCGGGTTAGACTTTTAATATGAAAAAGCGAATCGAATATAATATTAAGAAAGCTCAAAGCTTAAAATCCAAGGAGTGATAATATGCCCGATCATATAAAAACAAAGCGGTATGTCCGCCCGCTTACAAGCCTTGAAATACCGCAGGCGGTAGGCTTGATTTAGGAGGTTTTTCTACAGTTCGACGCGCCCGATTACTCTAAGGAGGGCATTGAACATTTCAAGGCAAGTCTTGACGATAAGGAACGAAATAACGCTATGAAATGGTACGGCGCTTTTGATAACGAAAGACTGATAGGCGTATTGGCTATGCGGGAATCAAACCATATCGGCGGTTTTTTCGTTAAGGGCGAGCATCAGGGCAAGGGGGTCGGAAAAATGCTTTTTGAAGCAATGAAGGCTGATTATAAGAATAAGGAAATTACGGTTAACGCCGCTCCCTACGGTGTTAAGATATACAAGCGCCTCGGCTTTGTCCCAACGGATAATGAGCAGACGGTTAACGGTTTGCGCTTTACGCCGATGGCTTATTCGGAAAAAGAGAAGTAAAATGAAATTAAAGTATATGACCGCCGCAAACGGCATTACCCTGCTTCGCATTGTAGAAACTGTTGTACTGCTTTTCTCCGCGCCTATGTCGCCGCTGTTTCTGTGGATTTATACTCTGACGGGGCTTACAGATATGCTAGACGGATGGATTGCCCGAAAAACAGGGACAGCGGATGATTTCGGTGCAAAATTCGACAGTATTGCCGATTTGTTGTTTTATTCTGTTATGCTGATTCGGCTCTTACCTGCTTTGCGGCGAGCTCTCCCGCTTGATATTTGGTATGCGGTGGGAATTATTCTGCTTGTACGCCTGAGCGCATATTGCACAGCGGTAATAAAATATCGCCGTTTCGCCCCCTTGCATACCCATCTTAATAAGCTCACAGGAGCGGCGGTTTTTCTGCTCCCCTATTTTTTCGCCGTTTCATCAGGCATTGTATACAGCCGTGTAGTATGCGCTTTGGCATTTGCCGCCTCCTCAGAGGAGCTTGCTATCCACCTTTGTCGGAAAAGCTACCTTTCCGATACAAAAACGATTTTGAAGAACAACTCTTTATAAAGAATATAGGCTTGGACAAATCCACATCAAAGCACGAAGAGCTTAATTTTAAAAGGTGTAGCTTTACTGTGTAATAAAAAACCGTATGAGCGAACGGTCGTAAAGACGGATTATAAATCAAAGATTAGCGGTAGTTCTCAATTTTCTCTCTCCGGCATAAGTCAATCGTTTACAATTACTTTTACGAATTATATCTTTTTGGATAATAGACGATTAAAGTATATTGAGGAACCGGAAATTTTCTATCTTCTTAAATAGTCAACGTCAAGCTTGATAAATTATCCGAAATGCGCAAATCTATGCCTTTCACAAAAATTAATAGTATAGTATACAAGCCGCCCCTCATATTTTTTAGTAGAAAATAAGTCCGCGGAAAGCGGCTATACCACTTATACCACGGACAAAAGGGGATATACATATGAAATTTGTGATAATAACCAAAAAGCACCTTATGCTCGGCATAGTCGCGGTTTTGGCAGTTATCGGCATAACCGTAGGCTCGGTCAAAACCTTTGCAAACACCGACCGCAAGCTACCGATTTATTGCGTTGAGACCGACAAAAAACAGGTTGCAATAAGCTTTGACGCGGCTTGGGGCAACGACGACACACAAACACTGATAGATATTCTAAAGGAATACAATGTGCCTGCAACCTTTTTTGTGGTAGGCTCTTGGGTGGATAAATACCCCGAATCAGTAAAGGCGCTCGCCGATGCGGGGCACCAGATTCAGAATCACTCTAACACCCACCCGCATATGCCCCAGCTTTCAAAGGAGCAGATGATAGATGAACTGCAAAGCTGCAATAAAAAGATTGAAGCGATAACAGGAGTTTGCCCCACACTCCACCGCCCGCCCTACGGCGACTATGACAACGCACTTATCGAAACCACCGAAGGTCTTAATATGTATACTATCCAATGGTCGGTTGACAGTCTCGACTGGAAGGACAGTGCAACGGCGGACAGCATTTGCAAGCGGGTGACCTCTAAGGTCTGCCCCGGGTCGATAGTGCTGTTCCACAACGACGCCGACCACACGCCCGAAGCGCTGCCGACAATTTTAAAATGCCTGAAAGATGACGGGTATGAATTTGTTTTTATAAGCGATCTGATACTTAAAGAAAACTACACGATCGACCATACGGGTAAGCAATGCCCTAACGGCGGTACATCTTCCACAGAAAGTAAAAAGGAAACTGCACAGTAAAATTCTTGCCGCTTATAAATGCGGTCATACACGACAGCGCGCCGAGCTGAAAAAACTCGGCGTGTTGTCATTTTTCTGTTTCCGTTCTTATTTCTCCGTTTTCAACATAAAATGTTATGTCGCCGTCGGTATCGGTTCTTAAAATCTGCGCGCCGCAGTTTTCGAGCGCGGAAATAACCGAGTCGTTCGGGTGGGAATAAATGTTGTTTGCGCCCACCGATATTGCGGCATACTCAGGGGTCGCCGCCTTTAAGAAGCTCTGCGAGCATGAAGATGAACTGCCGTGGTGACCGACCTTTAAAACATCGCAGTCGATATTAAGCCCCTCGTCAAGCAGTGCCTTTTCGGTCTTAGCCTCCGCGTCGCCCGTAAAAAGGAACTTTATTCCGTCAATTTCCGCCATAACTATCACGGATTTATTGTTCTCGTCCTGCATATCACCGTAATACGCAAGCACGGTGACGGTAAACTCTCCGATTTCAAAATTCATTCCCTGAACGGCGGTGTAAACGTTTCCTCCGTTTGCGGTAACGGTACGCTTCGCGGTTTTCACAAGCTGTGCCGCCTCGGCGGAGTTATCAAGCTCAGGGATTATAAGATTATCTATCTCACGGCGCTTTGCAAGCTTTGGCAGTCCTCCCGCGTGGTCGGTGTGAAGATGCGAAACTATCAGCGCGTCAATGTCCTTTATCTGCGCCGAATCGAGGTCTTCTAAAATATCGGGTACGCTGTCCTCTGTTCCCACATCAATAACCGCGGAACAGCCGTTAGAATAAATTAAAATACTGTCCGCCTGACCTACATCGGTAATTTTCACGAAATCGGTCGAGGTATCAAAAGCCGCGGCGGGATTAAATACCTGCTGTAAGCGCTCGCCGAAAACACCGCGCGAAAAGGCAGTTATAAAAACAGCGACGGCAAGCAAAGCCGCCGCCGCGATGTATTTAGGCTTTTTATTCTTCTTCATCTGCCGCATTTGCTCCCGCCGCCTCGCGTTCCATAAGCTGGTCCATAGTAATAAGCACCCTGCGCGGCTTTGAGCCCTCGTAAGGCCCTACCACCCCGCGCTGCTCCATTTCATCAACGATTCTCGCGGCTCTCGCGTAGCCGAGCTTTAGCTTACGCTGTAAAAGCGAGGTGGACGCCTGTCCGTTTTCGACAACCACCCTGATAGCGTCATTAAGCATCGGGTCCTCTTCGGGTCCGTCCTCCTTAAGCCCCGTTTTTTGCTTTTTCTCGACCGCCGCCTGACGTTCAATCTCAACCATAACGTCGTCGTCATAATCTGCGGAGTGGTCTCCCTTTATGTAATCAACGACCGCCTCAACCTCCTCGTCGCTTACAAAGCAGCCCTGAATACGGTTAGGCTTGCTTGAGCCGACGGGGCTGAACAGCATATCGCCGCGCCCTAAAAGCTTTTCCGCTCCCGCAGAGTCTAAAATGGTACGGCTGTCTATCTGAGAAGAGACCGCAAAGGCGATTCTTGTCGGAATATTCGCCTTGATAACGCCGGTCACAACATCGACCGACGGGCGCTGAGTAGCAATAATAAGGTGCATACCCGCCGCGCGAGCCTTTGCCGCGATACGGTTTATCGAGTCCTCAACCTCGTTGGGCGCGGTCATCATAAGGTCGGCAAGCTCGTCGATAATTATTACAATATGAGGCATTTTAAGCACCTCGGGATCGCCTAACTGCTCGACAAAGCGGTTGTAGCCCGCAAGGTCGCGCACTCCGCGGTCGGCGAACATTTTATAACGCTTTTCCATCTCGCTTACCGCCCAACCGAGCGCTCCCGAAGCCTTTCTCGGGTCGGTGACAACGGGAACGAGCAGGTGCGGAATACCGTTGTAAATACCAAGCTCTACTACCTTCGGGTCAATCATTAAAAGCTTAACCTCGTCAGGCTCAGCCTTATATAGAATACTTATAATTATTGAGTTTATGCAGACCGATTTACCCGAGCCCGTAGCACCCGCGATAAGTCCGTGCGGCATTTTTGCAATATCGGTAACCACGGCGTTGCCGCCTATATCGCGTCCTAAAGCCACGGTAAGCTTGCTTTTAGCCGAGGTGAAAGCGGGAGATTCCAGTATTCCGCGAACGCCGACTACCGCGCTTGCCTTATTAGGCACCTCGATACCAACCGCCGCCTTGTTCGGTATCGGCGCTTCAATACGCACTCCCGCCGTTGCAAGGTTAAGGGCTATATCGTCCGCAAGGTTTGTTATCTTGCTGATTTTAACTCCCGCGCTGGGCTGAAGCTCATAGCGGGTAACCGTAGGACCGCGGCTTATATCGACAATCCGCGTCTCAACCCCGAAGCTTCTCAGGGTTTCCACCAAATGAGTAGCGGTATTGTCAAGCTCGGCGGAAAGGGCGGCGGCGTTCTGCGCCTTCGATTCCTTTAATAGCCCGAGCGGAGGGAATTTATAGCGTTCCCCTTCTTCCGCGTTCTCCTTTTCAAGATGTTCGGTGAATTTATCGGTTTCCTCCTTGAAATTGATTTTTTTCGTTTCCTCGGGCGGTTGCTCAGCCTTAGCCTCGTCCCTCGCCGCCTTAAGCGCGGTTTCGATTTCGTTTCGTTCTTCGATTGGCTCCTTGCGCTCCTCCTCGCTCGACTTATTCTCGCGCGCGAGCTTTTCATTCTCAACCTCGCCGCCGTAATAAGCGGCTACAACCTTACGCTGTTTTTCGTCAAGCGATTCCTTTTTTATATTGCGCTTTTCGGGAATATCGTCCACGGGAATATCCACGTTAAAGCCCTTTAATATCTTTAACTGCTTTTCGCTTTTTTCCTCCGCCTCGCGCTCAATACGGTTCTGATAAGCGGTCTCCGCCTGCGCGGAAATGGATTTTACAGGTCTTGCCACCGTTCTGAAAAGGGATACAAGCGTGGTACCCGTTATAATCATAATAAACACAAAAATCAGCAGAATAACGGTTATCGCCGCCCCCGTCTTACCGAAGGCGAGATAAAGCGGCTGACCTATAAGCGCGCCCAAAAAGCCGCCGCTTTTAAGCTCGGAGCCCGTTTTAAAGGCGTTTATAAGATGCTCCCAAAAATTAAAGGTATCATCGTGCTTTACAAAAATATCCACCGCCGCACCTATTAGCACTACAAGCACACCCGATTCGATTATTTTTGCGTTAATCGAGCCGCCGACCTTATCCATTGCGAACATAACGGCGACAAATCCCAACAAAAACGGATAAAAATACGCCGTCACGCCGAATACGCCGAAAATCGCGTTATGTATCGCAAGCCAGACGTTTTGCCCCTTAATAAATACCACGCACAAGAGGAAAACCGCCACCGCGAACCAAATAACAGACAAAAGCTGTCTTCTTCCCGCCGCCGTTTCCTGCTTTGCCGAACCGTTTTGAATTTTTGTCGCGGTGGCGCTGCCCCGCGTTTTGCTGCCCTTCTTTTTAGCCGCTGCCATATATTGTCTCCTTATTATGTAGGTCGGTTGCCCGACCGATATTAATTATTTGTTTTCGATAAGCCCGTAAAGACCGTCGATAACCGCGCCGAGGGTGCCGATTTCGTCAATAAGTCCCTCGCTTACCGCCTGACCTCCCGAAAGCACGGAGCCTACGTCGGTCACCATTTCGCCTGTGTTCATCATAAGCTCGGTAAAGCGCTCGGGACTGATTTTAGAATTTCTTGCGACAAAATTCGTTATCCTCGTCTGCATACGTGCAAAGTGATTCATCATCTGCGGCACGCCGATAACAAGCCCCGTGCTTCTTACGGGGTGTACCGTCATTGTAGCGGACGGCGCGATATACGACCGCTTTGCCGAAACGGCGAGAGGAACGCCTATTGAATGTCCCCCGCCCAAAACAAAGGAAGCCGTGGGCTTTTTCATACCCGAAATAAGCTCGGCTATCGCAAGCCCCGCCTCGACGTCGCCGCCGACGGTGTTAAGGACAATAAGCAAGCCCTCGATTTCCCTGCTTTCCTCCACGGCTACCAGCTGTGGAATCACATGCTCGTACTTTGTGGTTTTAGTTTGCTCGGGCAGGACGTTATGACCCTCGATTTCACCGATTATAGTAAGGCAGTATATTTTGTGATTACCGTCAAAGGATGAAACCGAGCCTAACTCCTTTATTTCCTCAAGCTGAGCCGAGCGCGCGTCCAAGCCGTTTTTACCGTTATTATCACTGCTATAGTTGTTCATTGCTTTCCCTCCGTATTTATTATGGAGAAAAAAGTGTAAACAATACATATTATACCTTTTTTTTAATGAACTTTCAAGTATTTAAAGCTTATTTTCCAAATATGGATATTTTCAGTTGATACTTTGCAAATTTTGTGTTATTATATTTGTGATTGAATTTTTTTGGCGATATGGTGATTGAATGAAACTGCTGATGAGCCTTATATATTTTGCTGTAATAGGCATACTTGCTCATTATATCGGCGAATCCCTCCCAAGAAGCCTTTTCAGCGAATACAAATTCCCCTACCGCTCCTTTAAGTGGGAGAAGGACGGCAAATTTTATAAACATTTAAAAATAAAGAAATGGAAAACCCGTCTGCCCGATATGAGCAGGGTTATGCGCGATATGCTTCCTAAAAGGGTGACCTATGACGCCACGAGCGAGAGCGTCGGCGCGCTTATCAAGGAAACCTGTGTGGCAGAGTGCGTGCATTACTGGCTATGCGTTTTCGCGATAGGAATATATCTTATTTGGAAGAACTACGTCGGCGTAATACTGACGGTTGTTTTTATTCTTTGCAACATTCCGTTCATAATTATTCAGCGGTATAACCGACCGCATTTGATAAGACTTAAAAATAAACTCTTAAAACGTGAGGAGAGAATCGACATTGCGCTTGCTGATACTGTCGTGTAATACAGGTGAAGGACATAATTCCGCCGCGAGGGCAATAAAGGGCTGTTTTGAGGCTAAGGGTATAACCTGCGATATAATGGACGCTTTGGCGTTTTGGTCGCCTGAAAAGTCGAAATTTATCAGCAAGGGTCACGTATTCATATACCGAAAGCTCCCAAAGCTTTTCGGCGTAAGCTACCGCTTTGAGGAAAATCATCCGCCGAAAAACGGCAACGAGTCCCTTATTTACGATCTTGTTATTAAGGGCTGTGATTCCTTGGAGGAATTTTTGAGCGAAAACAAATACGACGCGATAATATGCACCCACGTTTTCTCGGCAATGATGGTGACCGAGCTTAAAAAGCGTAGAAAATGCGAGGTTAAAGCCTATTTTGTCGCTACGGATTACACCTGCTCGCCGGGGGTTAATCAGACCGCGTTGGACGCTTATTTTATACCTCACAGAAAGCTTACCGAGGAGTTTTGCCAAAACGGAATCCCCGAAGCACGGATAGTGCCTACAGGTATCCCCGTAAGAATGGATTTTTACCAAAGAACCGACCGCGCGCGTGCAAGACGCGAGCTTTCGCTTCCGCAGGACAAAAAGGTTGTGCTTTTAATGTGCGGCAGTATGGGCTGCGGGCCGATAAAAACCCTTGCAGAGTACCTGCCTCAACAGCTCCCCTCGAACTCAATGCTTACTATAATATGCGGTAACAACCGTCGGCTTTATAAAGCCCTTACAAAATATCCACTGCCCGACAATATGCGAGTGGTGGGCTTCACAAGCCGTATGCCGCTTTATGTGGACGCGGCGGATCTCATTCTCACAAAGCCCGGTGGCTTAAGCACCACCGAAGCGGCGGTCAAGGCGAAGCCTATGCTGTTTATCGACGCGGTGCCGGGCTGTGAAACCCGAAACTATGAATTTTTCATAAAAAACGGCTTTGCCGATATGCGCGAATCGGTGTTAGGGCTTTGCGACGCTGTCTGCGAATATCTTGAGGACGGCGAAAAGCTTAAAAAAATGTCGGCAACCCTAAACGATGAGTTTTCGGATTGCGCCGTAAAAATCATAAGCGAATACATTATCAAGGACTCTGACTGTATATATGGTAGATTATAGAAAGCTTAGACCAAATAACATAACCTCGCCCGAATTTCGCCACCTGCTGTTGTTGCTCTACTGGCCGATTTACGGGCTTGTTTTTCTGATTTTGGAACGCGGGCTAACCCTTACATACCACCCTGTTATATCGCCGCTTGACGCTAAAATTCCCTTCTGCGAATATTTCGTAATCCCCTATTATTTTTGGTTTGTCTTTCTTATAGGTATACATTTTTACACCGCTTTTTTTGATGTTCCCGCCTTTAAAAAAATGATGTATTTTATTATGATTACCTATACGGTGACCTCCCTTACCTACATACTTTATCCCACCGTGCAGGAGCTTCGCCCCACGGAATTTGAGCGTAACAATATCTTTGTAATGATAGTAAGGGCGCTTTACGAATTTGATACAAATACAAACGTATGCCCCTCGCTCCACGTAATAGGCTCCTTTTCGGTACTTTTTACAAGCTGGCAATGCAAAAGGTTTAAAACCCCGCTCTGGCAGTTGGGATTCGTCATATCTACGGTGCTTATCTGCGCGTCAACCGTCTTTTTAAAGCAACATTCGGTTATCGATATCTGGGCGGCACTTATCGTATGCGCAGTTGCCTATCCCTTTGCTTATATACTTCCCGATAAATCAAGACGTTAAACGGCGATTTCTCTTAATAATAAAGCAGAAATTTATTCACAGTTTGTTAAAAAAGTATTGCATTTTCTCCCGAAATATTGTATTATTTCATTAGTATATTTAGTTCCCATATGCCGCCATGGGAATAGCGGAAATACCTCTACATACGGCGGCGGAACGGAGTTTTGCAATGAGAGCTGACGGAAAACGTCTGAAAAACACTGACCCCATGTACACGGTTGCGGCTCACATAATGAATAAACGAGTCGACGCTATGAATATGGTGACCCTCGATATTCCATACGACCCGATTCAAAATTATCTTAACGAAAAGCGGCATCAGGGTATTGCCGTCAGTCATATGGCGGTAATAATCGCGGCGTATCTCCGCACCGCGGCGGAATTTCCGCTTTTAAACCGATTCATTATGAACTGTAAGCCATATGCGCGAAACGAATTTTCGGTCGCTATGGTGGTGCTTAAATCGGGCGAGTACGACAACGGAACTATGTCTAAAATGTATTTTAATATGACCGACACTGTTTTCGACGTAAATGAAAAAATCAACAAATATGTCACCGATAACCGCGAGGTTCCCGAAAAGAACGGAACCGAAAAAATGATTAAGTTCCTTTTAAGCATACCGGGCGTATTAAGGGTCGGCGTAGGACTTTTCAGATTTATGGATAAGCATGGTCTTCTGCCTAAAATGATTATAGATATGTCGCCGTTTCACAACAGCCTTTGCATATCCAATCTTGCCTCGATAAGAACAAATCACATCTATCACCATTGCTATGAGTTTGGCACCACAAGCGTTTTTATTACCATGGGCAATCTCCGCGAGGTGCCGCGCCGCCGTGGGGAAGAAATAGTCTTCGACCGCTGTATCCCCTTAGGGGTTGTTATGGACGAGCGAATCTGCTCGGGTAGCTATTTCGCACTGGCATTCAGAAGAATACGGCAGTATCTTCGCAATCCCAAGCTTCTTGAGACCCCTCCCGAGGTTGTAAAAGAGGACCCGGGAAAATAAAATTTGTATTCCTGAAAGAAATACTTGATTTTACCGTCGTATTGATATAAAATAAAGATAGATAATTTTTTAACAACGGAGGAATTACAATGTTAGTATCTGCAAAGGAAATGCTTACAAAAGCAAAGGCGGGCAAATACGCCGTAGGTCAGTTCAACATCAACAATTTAGAATGGACAAAGGCTATTCTCCAAACAGCTGAGGAGCTTAAGTCTCCCGTAATTCTCGGCGTTTCCGAGGGCGCGGGCAAATATATGTGCGGTTACAAGACCGTTGTCGGTATGGTAAACGGTATGCTCGAAGAGCTTAACATCACCGTTCCAGTCGCTCTCCACCTCGACCACGGCAGCTATGAAGGCGCTAAGAAGTGCATCGAAGCGGGCTTCTCTTCCGTAATGTTCGACGGCTCTCATTACCCGATTGAGGAAAATATCGCTAAGACCAAGGAGCTTGTTGAAACCTGCAATAAGTTAGGTCTCTCCCTTGAGGCTGAGGTTGGCGCCATCGGCGGCGAGGAAGACGGCGTTGTCGGCAGCGGCGAAGTTGCAGACCCGAAGGAATGTAAGATGATCGCCGATTTAGGCGTTACAATGTTAGCCGCCGGTATCGGCAATATTCACGGCAAGTACCCTGCAAACTGGGCGGGCTTGAGCTTTGACACACTTGCCGAAATTCAGGAGCTCACAGGCACAATGCCCCTCGTTCTCCACGGCGGCACAGGAATCCCCGCTGATATGATTAAAAAGGCTATCTCGTTAGGCGTTTCCAAAATCAACGTTAACACCGAGTGCCAGTTAGCATTTGCCGAGGCTACCCGCAAGTATATCGAGGCGGGCAAGGATTTAGAGGGCAAGGGCTTTGATCCGAGAAAGCTTTTGGCAGACGGTGCGGCCGCTATCAAGGCAACCGTTAAGGAAAAAATGGAGCTTTTCGGTTCTGTCGGCAAGGCTTAAATCTCAAAAATTCTATCAGGGACTGCTTTTTGCGGCAGTCCCTGAATTGTGTAGGCGTTGCAGTAAATTAATATCTGCAGCCCAACTCTTTACGCTTGACAAAAGGCGGATTTTGTTATATCATTAACAAGGTTAAACCTCTTTATTAATTTGAACGGAGGATCAATTATGGCAATACTTACAACAGGCGGCGCAGGATACATAGGAAGTCACACCTGCGTTGAGCTTATTAACGCAGGCTATGACGTTGTAGTCGTCGACAATCTCGACAACAGCAACAGCGAGGCTTTAAAAAGGGTTGAAAAAATCACAGGAAAGCCCGTAAAATTTTACAAGGAAGATGTTAGGAACAAGGAAGCTCTCCGCAAAATCTTTTCGGAGAATAATATCGAGGCGGTTATCCACTTCGCAGGCTTAAAAGCGGTCGGCGAGTCGGTTCGCGAGCCTATAATGTACTATGACAACAACCTCATTAACACAATCGCGCTTATTGAGGTTATGAACGAGTTTAACGTTAAGAAAATTGTTTTCTCCTCCTCGGCTACGGTTTACGGCGTTGCGACCGAAATGCCGCTTGTTGAGGGTATGCCCCTCGGCGCGATTAACCCCTACGGCAGGACAAAGCTCTTTATCGAAAACATTTTATCCGACCTTTATACCGCAGATAACGATTGGTGCGTAGCACTGCTCCGCTACTTCAATCCTATCGGCGCGCACAAGAGCGGTCTTATCGGCGAGGACCCCAAGGGTATTCCGAACAACCTTATGCCCTATATCGCGCAGGTTGCGGTAGGCAAGCTTGAAAAGCTCCACGTTTTCGGCAACGATTACAATACGGTTGACGGTACGGGCGTTCGCGACTATATTCACGTTGTAGATTTAGCCGTAGGCCACGTTAAAGCTATCGATTGGGCGCTTAAAAACAAGGGTTGCGAGGCTATTAATCTCGGCACAGGAAACGGCACAAGCGTACTTCAGCTTAAGGACGCGTTTGAGAAAGCAAGCGGAATTGAAATTCCATTTGTAATCGACCCGCGCCGCCCCGGCGACCCCGACGAGGTCTACGCCAATGCCGACAAGGCGAAAAATCTTCTCGGCTGGACTGCTGAATACGGCGTAGACGAGATGTGCGAGGATACATGGCGCTGGCAAAAGAATAACCCTAACGGCTACGAAGCATAATAAAAAAGGGACGGCTAAAGCTGTCCCAAATATAACCGCCTGTGGCGCAGCTGGATAACGCAGCAGATTCCGATTCTGAAGAACGGGGGTTCGAATCCCTTCGGGCGGGCCAACCGAGTGCCTCGGTACGCAGACGCGTATTCGAGGTTCTTCTTTTTTCAGT
>JBJEOE010000039.1:0-16519 GCA_051880555.1 Acutalibacteraceae bacterium | reverse complement strand
CCCTGCACAATCTCCTTATCGTCCACGGCAAAGTGGAAAGAGGTCTCCTTATTATTGCTTAGCATATACGCGATTTCGTTTGCCGCGCTCGCGTCGTTGGCGGTATTGTGTATTACTATGCGGGTCGGGGTCATAGCATACGGACATTTGATTTTTACCTTGTCGCTCGGACATTCAACTTTTCTGATTTCTACCATTTTAATTCCTCCTTAATTATTCGGTTTGTGTAATTCTTCAAGGTCTGCAACACGGTGATTCGCAACCCTTATTTGCTCCTCAATAACAGGTATTCGCCGCGCAAACTCATTATGCATACGAACCTCCCTTGTAAGCTCGCTAATACGCTCGTTGATTACCGCCTGAGCGGTTTTTATATCGCTCTGCATTTTGCTGTTGGCGCGGCTATTTGAAATCATTACCCCAACAAGCGAAAGCACGCCGACAATCACCGCCGCTCCTGCCGATATTAACGCCTCGGTCATTATTCCTTCACCTCTTTACTCTGTTAATTTGATGAAAAAGCTTTCTTTCACCTTAATAAAGTAAAAGATCCGAAATTTGTAAACCTGTTTTTTTAAAAAATATATAGGCTGGCGAGAGTCAAACCGTAACGGGTTCGACTCTCGCCAGCCTAAGTGCAAAAAAAGCCGCCGCATTAAAGGCAAGGGTTAGTCAAAACGCCTTTAATGCGACGGCTCTTTATTATTCTTTAGTCGATCAGCCCATAATATTCATTGGCATATCCGTCCTCGGACGCCGCGCGGTCTTTAAGATTTAAGGAATCAATAACTTCGATAGTATTTTTAAAGCCCTTTTCAATATATAAGGTTTCTCTGACATAATCGTAATTCTTATCAACGCCCGAAATATCGCAGGTCATATACTGCCCGCCGTAAATACTGTCCTTAGTAGCGGACGAAATATCGGCGAAATACGCCTCCCTTAATCGGCTGAACTCGGCGGCGGTAAGGTAAAGCCCCTCTACCGTGTCGTCTTCGGTATAAACCGAAATCGCAAGATTGTTGTCGGTAAATTTCTCGAATTTCTTTCTTATGCCGTTTATATTTTCCTCGCTTCTGTAAATTTCAAGCAGGGTGTCCATATAATCGTTATAATTTACATAAAAATCACGTTCAAAGCTACGTCCGCTCTTAAGCTTATAACGTATATAGACATAGTCGTATTCGGGTTTATCACCGCCCTGCGCTCCAATTTCGCCGTGCAGCTTCATAACAAGGTCAGGGTCGGTAAATTCGGCGCTGCAGTTTAAAAAGGACACGCTTGCGGTCTCTATTTTTTCCGCGCTCGGAATACGGGTTGTATAGCCGAAGAAGCCGCTCCAAAGGCAGAGAGAAAACGCCGCCATACAAAGTACCGAGCCGCCGCCTATTATAAGCGATTTTTTGACCGTCTTAAAGCCGCGGTCGTTAATCGCGCCGAAGGTGACCGCAGAAAGCAGTCCGCCGACAACCGCGAAAATCCAGAATAGGAAATTAAGCTCTCCCTCCGAGAAAATTATTCCGACAATATACGCCCCGATAACACCTATTATAAGCGCGCAGACTATATAAATAAACCTATAGGCGTAGGAAACGCCGCTTTTTTCGCTCTTGCGGCGCTTGTAAAGCAGAAAGGCGGCAACAAGCGAAAGAAGGGTAATAATTACAAGCTTAGCGGTGAAAATCGGGTAGGAGCTGACGAACAGCTCAGTGCCGCAAAACAAATCGAAAAAGCCCTCAAAGGCATAGAAAAAGGGGGTGGAAAGCATCAGCAGCTTGAACTCCGAATTATGGGGATAGCCCAAAAGATATTCCTGACACAGCGCGGAGTTTATAAGCTGAAGCAAGAAAATACCTATGTTAAAGGTGAAAAACGAGATTATTAAATCGAAAATACTTCCCGCGCAGACAATAAAAATTAAAGTAAACGCCGCGCACATAATAAGGATTAAAATGTTGTAAACAAAGCCCGTTAAAATAAGCTTTACACTGCCCTCGACATAGTCAAGCGCCAAAATCCCGCACATCGAGGCGTAGGCGAGGGTGAGCGGAAGTAAAATCGGGATTAAGCTCGCGAAAAAGCGCGAAGCCAACATTCCGGAGCGTTTAAGGGGCAGGGAATGGAAAAAGTCGCTCCCGCTTCGGCTGTAAAGAAAGGAAAAATTAATAAACAGATAAATAAGGCTCGCGGCGCAGGTAACAACCATAACCCCCAAAATAAGGGTGGGCGCCGTCTTGTCAAAATTGTAAACATCGACTTCCGACAAACTCAAACGGTTGTTGATATGCGTAACGACATAGCCCGGACAAATAAGCAGCATAAACACCGTCATAAGCAGGGTAAGTCCAAATGTGCGCTTTACCGAATATCTGTAAAGGTTAAGCGACGGATGAAATTTATGCGATAATGCTTTTGACGTCATAACCCGTCACCTCCAGTTCGTAAACAAACATTTCCTCAAGGGTAGGCTCAATGCACTCCGAAAAAATCGGGGAAAGTCGCGCGATATAGCTCATTATCTCGTCCTCGTCACCGCGGACAATCATCTGTATAATCGAGCCGCTACGATCGATTTTAAGAACGTCAAGTCCCTTAAACACCGATACCTCGGGTATCCGCGAGAACGCCGCCTGAACCTTGTGGAGCTTGCCCTTAAGCCGCTCAACGCTGTCGCTGAAAATCATTTTTCCGCCGTGAATAAGCCCCACGCGGTCGCAGAGATCCTCAAGCTCCCTTAGATTGTGGGAGGCGATAACCGTGGTCATAGAGCGGTTTTCCGCCCCCTCGATAAGAATACTTTTAAGCACCTTTCTGATAACGGGGTCAAGCCCGTCGAACGCCTCGTCCAGCAGTAAATACTTAGGCGAGGAGGCGATCGCCATAATAAGCGCCGCCTGACGTTGCATACCCTTTGACATTGTGGCGATTTTCGCTTTGTAATCAAGCGGAAAAATCTCCAGCAGTCGGTTATAAAGTCCGTTGTCAAAGCTCGGGTACATTAAGCGGTAAAACTTAGCAAGCTCTTTTATTGTCGCGTGGGTCATAAAATAGGGTGTATCCCCCAAATAGGCAATCTGCGTTTTCTTGCGAAAATTGTCGAAAATCCGCTCGCCGTCCGCCGTAATATCGCCGCCGTCGGGCATATAAATTCCCGCCGCCAAGCGCAAAAAGGTGGATTTTCCCGACCCGTTTGAGCCGATAAGCCCGTAAATAGAGCCGTCCGCAATCTCAAAATCCACCGCGTCAAGCGCCTTTTTATCTTCAAATACTTTGGTAAGCCCGCTTGCCTTAATCATTGTGAGCCTCCTCCTTTCTGCAAACCTCCGCTACTATCTCGTTAAGCTCGCTTTCGGTCATTCCAAGCTCTAAGGCGGACCGAACCGCCGCCCTGAAGTCCTTTTTAGCCGCCTTAATAACGGCAATATCCGCGGCGTCGTCATCCGAAAAGAAGGAGCCCTTTCCCTTGACCGAGTAGATTATCCCCGCCGCCTCAAGCATCTGGTAAGCCTTTTGTATGGTGTTCGGATTGACGCAAAGCTCCACGGCAAGCGCCCGCACGCTGGGGAGCTGGTCGCCGCCCTTTGAAAGCCCCAACGCCTTCATACGGATAAAGCCGTTAACTATCTGGTCGCAGATAGGAACGCCGCTTTTATAATTCAGCTGAAGCATAATGCACCTCCGAAAAAATAAACTGTACTAACATAAATAGTACAGATAAATGATACACTATATTTTTCCGTTTGTCAACACAAATTTCATCAAATTTCTCTCTTGAAATAGAGCTATATTTCGGTATAATATAAAATTGTAGATTTTTTCTAAAGAGGGGTTTAATTTGGATTCGTACAGCTTTTTACTTTCACTCGCCCTGATTTTGCTTTTCACCAAAATCTTCGGTATAGCGACCGCCCACGTACATCTGCCGCAGGTAGTCGGCGCGCTTTTGGCGGGTATTCTTTTGGGACCCAGCGGCATAGGACTGCTTCACCAGTCGGATTTTCTTGTAAAAACCGCCGAGATAGGCGTTATTATGCTTATGTTTATAGCGGGTATAGATACCGATATTAACGAGCTTAAGCGCACGGGACCCGCCGCCTGCTTGATAGCGGTGATGGGTGTGTTTGTACCGATTTTAGGGTGCGGCGGCGTTTATTACCTATTCTTCGGGAGCGGCTTTGACCGTACAAGTATGCTTAAAGCGGCGTTTGTCGGCGTGGTCTTCGCCGCGACCTCGGTAAGCATCACGGTAGAAACCCTTAACGAAATGGGCAAGCTTAAATCCCGCGTGGGTACAACCATTCTCTCCGCCGCGATTATCGACGATATTATAGGAATTATCGTACTAAGCGTCCTTTCCGCAATGGGGGACAGCAGGGTAAGCCCCGCTGCTACGGTAATTAAAATTCTTGCCTTTTTCGTCTTTACCTTTATAGTCGGTTTTATTGTATACAAGCTGTTTAAGAAGGTCTCGGTAAACCACGAGACAAGCCGCCGTATCGCGGTATGGGCTCTGGCATTTTGCTTTCTTATGTCCTACTGCGCCGAAAAGCTTTTCGGGGTTGCGGATATTACGGGCGCTTATTTCGCGGGGGTCATTCTCTGCAACCTTACAAAATCAAGGCAGTATGTCGCGAAGAAAATCACCGCCGCCTCATACCTCGTATTTTCCCCCGTTTTCTTTGCTAATATCGGGCTTAAAACCGACCTTTCGGGCATAAATACAAGCATAATCCTTTTTGCGCTGGTGCTGGCGGTGATGTCGGTGTTGACTAAAATTGTCGGCTGCGGACTTGCGGCAAGGGCAACCAAAATGAGCAACCGCGAATCGCTGACGGTAGGTATAGGAATGGTAGCGCGCGGCGAGGTTGCGCTTATGGTCGCGCAAAAGGGCATTGACAGCGGCTACATAGACTCCTCTGTTTTCCCCGCGATAGTTCTATGCGTTGTGATAGCGGCGCTTATTACCCCGGTGCTTTTAAAGCTTTCTATTACCCACGGCAAATCGAGCGGCGGGGAGACCAAAGCTCCCGAACCCGCGAGAGAGTGTATTAATGAAAAATGAATAGTGGGAATTTATGTGGGTAAATTAACCCCTGTAGGGATGGGCGTTCCCCGACTGTCCGATTGTCTAAAATCTACCGTCTAAGATCTAATGTCTAATTTCTAACATATAAAAAGGACTGCAAGCTACGAAACATAGCTTGCAGTCCTAAATTTTAGCTTTTATTTCGCGTAATCGACTACGCGGCTTTCTCTTATAACGTTTACCTTTATCTGACCCGGATATTCAAGCTCGCTTTCAATGCGGGAGGAAATATCGTGAGCCATAAGCACCATTCGGTCGTCCGAAACCGCCTCGGGCTTGACGATAATGCGAATTTCGCGGCCTGCCTGAATGGCATAAGAGCTTTCAACTCCGCTAAAGGAATTTGCGATTTCCTCAAGCTTTTCAAGCCGCTTTATGTAATTCTCAATATTCTCGCGCCTTGCTCCCGGTCTTGCCGCCGAAATAGCGTCCGCCGCCTGAACAATGCTGGCGATAACGGTCTTAGCCTCAACCTCGCCGTGGTGGGCGTGGATAGCGTGGATAACGGTCTCGCTCTCGCGGTATTTCTTCGCCGCGTCAACGCCGAGCTGGATATGAGTGCCCTCCTGCTCGTGGTCAAGCGCCTTGCCTATATCGTGGAGCAATCCCGCGCGCTTCGCAAGGGTTACGTCCGCGCCGAGCTCCGCCGCCATAAGTCCCGAAAGGTGACAAACCTCAAGGGAGTGGTTGAGTACATTTTGACCGTAGCTTGTGCGGTAGCGCAGCTTGCCTAAAAGCCTTATAAGCTCGGGGTGCAGGTTGTGAATACCCGCCTCGATCATAGCGCGCTCGCCCTCCTGCTTAATGGTCGCCTCAACCTCGGCGGTTGCCTTTGCGACGGTTTCCTCAATTCTTGCGGGGTGAATACGTCCGTCAAGTATAAGCTTTTCAAGGGTCACGCGGGCGATTTCGCGCCTAATCGGGTCAAAGCTCGAAAGGGTAATTGCCTCGGGTGTGTCGTCGATAATAAGGTCTACTCCCGTGGCGGTTTCGAGGGCGCGGATATTACGTCCCTCTCTTCCTATGATTCGACCCTTCATTTCATCATTCGGCAGAGCGACAACCGAAACGGTCATTTCAGAGGAATGGTCGGCGGCACAGCGCTGAATCGCCTGACCGATAATGCTTTTTGCAAGACGGTCGGAATCCTCCTTGAGTCTCTGTTCATAGTCGAGTATCTTAACCGCCTTTTCATGGTTAAGCTCCCCGTCAAGAAGATCAAGCAAATGCGCCTTAGCCTGCTCCTTGCTGTAGCCTGAGATTTTTTCAAGCATTTCCATCTGGCTCTGCTTAATTTTTTCGCACTCGGCAAGCTTTTGTTCGATTTCCTTTGAACGGGCGGTGAGCTTTTCCTCCTTAGCTTCAAGATTGTCAATCTTTTTGTCGAGCGATTCCTCCTTCTGCTGAAGGCGGTGCTCCTGTCTCTGAACCTCGCTTCTGCGCTCGCGGATGTCCTTGTCCGCGTCCTGTCTTAGCTTGAAAATTTCGTCCTTCGCTTCAACCAAGGCTTCCTTTTTCTTAGCCTCGGCAGTCTTCATAGCGTCGCTTAAAATGCGCTTTGCCTCCTCCTCAGCGGAGCCTAAAACGGCCTCCGAGGTCTTACGGCGGTAGGCGGAACCGGCAAAAAAGCCGATTATTGCAAGCACAACGGCGACAACAGCTAAAATAATGTATATCGCTGTATTGGGCATAGTTTTGTTAACCTCCTGTATATTTAGGGCGAACGTAACGCCCGCCTGCGCACGGTTTTTCCCATAAAAGGCGACGGGAGCCGCGCGGAGCCTCCCGTGATATATCCGACCCTGCCCGGCACACGGCAGGGGAAAATGCCTGATATACAGAACCCACTGTATAATATCAAACAAATGACCTATCTTAACAATTTTACCACCCTATCAGCGATATGTCAAGATTTACATATCAAAAGACGAAGAATATATTTCAAATAACAAAAAAACACGGAGCCGAAAGACTCCGTGTATAAAAATACGCTTTAAATTAAGCGAGCTCAACGGTAGCGCCAACCTCGGTGAGCTTAGCCTTAATGGACTCAGCCTCTTCCTTAGCAACAGCCTCTTTGAGGGTCTTGGGAGCGCCGTCAACAATAGCCTTAGCCTCGGCAAGACCGAGACCGGTGATTTCACGAACAGCCTTGATAACCTTAATCTTCTCAGCGCCCGCTTCCTTAAGAACAACATCAAATTCGGTCTTCTCCTCAGCCGCAGCTGCGCCGCCTGCTGCCGGAGCCGCTACTGCAACCGCTGCCGCAGCGGATACGCCGAACTCCTCTTCTACTGCTTTAACGAGCTCAGAAAGCTCAAGAACCGTAAGAGTCTTTAACTCTTCAATCATAGCTGTGATTTTCTCAGATGCCATTTTAAATTCCTCCGTAAATTATTTTTTTAAGTTAATTATTCCGCGTCAGCGGAGCCGTCCTTATCGACGATAGCCTGAACCGCGCGTGCAAACGCGGCGATGGGAGCCTGGAATGCGCTGCAAACCGTTGCAAGAAGTACCTCCTTGCTCGGGAGCTTTGCAAGAGACTCGATGGTGGCAACATCAACCACCTCGCCGTCCAAGAAGCCCGACTTAACCTTGAAGTTGTCGTGACCGTCGGCGAATTTGCAGAGTATTCTCGCCGCCGCGGTGTAGTCCTCCTTGGACAGTGCGATAGCGGTAGTACCCTCTAAAACAGATTTCATTCCCTCAACAGAGGTACCCTCGATAGCGCGGCTTAAAATCGTGTTCTTAACAACGAAGTACTCCACGCCGTTCTCGCGCAGCTCCTTACGAAGCGCGGTATCGTCCCCAACCGTGATACCCTTGTAATCAACGATTACGCCGGTGATTGCGCTCGAAAGCTTCTCCGCGAGAGAGGCAACCTGCTGCTGCTTTTTCTCCAAAACAGAAGCGTTAGGCATTAAAATTCACCTCCGAAATAATAAATAGCCCGTCCAAAGACATAGGACGGGCGTAAATAAACGAATTATTTAAGCGCACACCTCGGCAGGCGATATACTTACGACCGTAACGGTCACCTGCTGTCTTTGGATTGCAACAGTTAGATTATAATGCTTTTTTCGGCATTTGTCAAGAATTTTTTTAATTCGGAATTAAAAATAGCCTAAAATTGTTTTCTCAGCTTTTCGAGGGCGGACTTTTCAATTCGGGAGACGTAGCTTCTTGATATACCCAGCTTTTTTGCAATATCGCGCTGGGTAAGCTCCTCGCCGCCGTACAGTCCGTACCGCATTTCGATTATTTTTTTCTCCCGCTCGTCAAGACAACCCGAAAGTATAACCCTTAGCTTTTCGAGCTTTATTTTGGTGTCTATTTCCTCGGCAATATCACTGCCGTCGGCGATTACGTCTATAAGCGTCAGCGCGTTTCCGTCCTTATCGGTATCGATAGGGTCGCTTATAAAAACATCCTGAGACGATTTTTTCTGATTCCTGAAAAACATTAAAATTTCATTTTCAATACACCTTGCCGCGTAGGTTGCAAGGTGTATTCCCTTATCGGCGTTAAAGGTTGAAACCGCCTTTATAAGCCCTATTGTGCCTATAGAAATTAAATCGTCCTGATCTGCGCCCGAGTTGTAATATTTTTTTACTATGTGCGCCACAAGCCGCAGATTGTGCTCTATAAGCGTATTCCGCGCGTCAAGGTCGCCGTTTCGGCTTTTTGTAAGCAACTCCTCCTCGCGCGCCGCAGAGAGCGGCGGGGGAAATGACCCCGCACCCGTAACGTGCAGAGCAAAATAATAAATGCTTGAGGCGATTTCCATTAATAAATTAAAAAACAAGCCGTACCCCTCCTTTGATACTTAAAGTATATGAGGGAAACGGCTTGCCCTAACGCATTATTATGAAAATAGTCTTAAATTATTTTACCATTCCGGCAACTTCTGCGGCAAAATCGTCAACGCGCTTTTCGATTCCCTCGCCCTTTTCAAAGCGAACGAATGAAGCGATCTTAACGTCTGCGCCGAGGGTCTTGGCGGTGTTCTCAACATACTTGCCTACGGTGATGTCGCCGTCCATAACAAACTGCTGCTCAACAAGGCAGTTTTCCTTATAATACTTGCCGATTTTACCCTCAACAATCTTGCCCAAAACCGCCTCGGGCTTGTTAGCCATCTTGGGGTCTTCCTTCATCTGGGCGATAAGGATTTCCTTCTCCTTTTCAAGAACCTCGGCGGGAACCGAAGCCTCGTCAAGATAGGACGGGTTCATAGCGGCAATCTGCATTGCTACGTTTTTAGCCATAGTTACGAACTCGGCATTGTCAGCGTCAAGCGCGGTATCGAAGTTAACAAGAACGCCGATTTTTCCGCCTGCGTGAACATAGGAAACAACCTTACCCTCAAAACGGGCAAAGCGGCGAACCTTAATGTTCTCACGAACGGCGAGGAACAGCTCCTGAACCTTCTCCTCAACGGTCTTGCCGTCCTTTGAGCAGGCAAGGAGAGCCTCAACGTCGGCAGGATTCTGCTCGGCGATAATCTCGGCAATTTCAGCGGCAAGAGCCTTGAAGCCGTCGCCGTTGGCAACAAAGTCGGTCTCGCTGTTAAGCTCAACCACAACGCCTACGCCGTTTCCGGTGTACGCGCTAACAATACCCTCGGCGGCAATGCGGCTTGCCTTCTTAGCCTGGGAAGCAAGTCCCTTTTCTCTTAAATAATCGGTTGCGGCGTCCATATCGCCGTTGCACTCTGTAAGCGCTTTCTTGCAGTCCATCATACCGCAGCCGGTCTTTTCTCTTAAAGCCTGTACGTCTTTAGCGGTAAAAGCCATTGTATTTTCCTCCTAAAAAGCTTTTATATTGTGCCGTAATTATTCGGCTGCCTCTTCAGCGGCAACCTCTTCCTCAGCTTCGTCAGCCTCGGCGGCGGTGCCCATCTCGGCGCCCTGTCTGCCCTCGATAACGGCGGCTGCCATAGTCTCGGCAATAAGCTTAACGGCACGGATAGCGTCGTCGTTGCCGGGGATAACGGCGTCGATCTCGTCGGGGTCGCAGTTGGTGTCAACAATAGCGATAATCGGAATACCGAGCTTCTTAGCCTCGGCTACAGCGATTCTTTCCTTGCGCGGGTCAACGATAAAGAGTGCGCTCGGAATCTTCTTCATATCCTGGATTCCGCCTAAGAACTTTTCGAGCTTTTCAATCTCAAGGTTGAGCTTGATTACTTCCTTTTTGGGGAGAAGCTCAAATGTTCCGTCGTCTCTCATATTGCGGAGCTGGTTAAGTCTCGCGATACGGGTGCGGATTGTGGTAAAGTTGGTGAGCATACCGCCGAGCCAGCGGGCGTTTACATAAGGCATTCCGCAATGCTCCGCCTCCTCCTTAATGGAGTCCTGAGCCTGCTTCTTTGTGCCGACAAACAGAATGTCGCCGCCCTCCGCCGCGATGTCGCGGGCGAACATATAAGCCTCGTTAAGCTTCTTAACGGTCTTCTGAAGGTCGATGATGTAAATTCCGTTACGTTCGGTGAAGATGTACTCCGCCATTTTCGGGTTCCAGCGTCTTGTCTGGTGTCCGAAGTGAACGCCTGCTTCAAGCAGCTGCTTCATAGTTACTACTGATGCCATTTTTTATTCCTCCTGAGGTTTTTCCTCCATCCCGACATTTTACGGCGAATCCCTTGCGGAACACCCTACCGTTTAGACGGAATGTGTGTTTTTTATTGCCGCGCGTACCGCACAGCTAAGGTATTATACCATATAACCTTAGAAAAATCAAGGTTTTTTTAGATTTACAAAAAAATTCCGCATACAGCTTTAAAATTCGGGATTTTATCTGTTGACAAGCGGTTTTCTTGTGGTATAATCATATAAATATTTATATTATATATGAAAGGGAGTAATAAGAATGGCATATTATTTCAAAGAGGAGTCGCATACCTTTAACGACTATCTTCTGGTTCCGGGCTATTCGTCGGCAGAGTGTATTCCGTCCAACGTAAGCCTTAAAACGCCGCTTGTTAAGTTCAAAAAGGGCGAGGAGCCTGCGATTTCAATGAATATTCCGCTGGTTTCGGCGATAATGCAGTCGGTGTCGGGCGACCGCCTTGCCGTGGCGCTTGCGCGCGAGGGCGGGGTATCCTTTATTTACGGCTCGCAGTCGGTCGAGGACGAGGCGGCTATGGTAGAGCGGGCAAAGAGCTACAAGGCGGGCTTTGTTGTAAGCGATTCCAATATTACTCCCGACGGCACCCTTGCCGATATTTTGGCATTAAAGGCTAAAAACGGTCACTCCACCGTGGCGGTCACCTCGGACGGTGAGGCGCACGGCAAGCTTTTGGGCATTGTTACAAGCCGCGACTACAGGGTAAGCCGTATGTCGGAGGACACCCTTGTGCGCGATTTTATGACCCCGCTTGAGGCTCTTATTGTAGGCGGAGAGGACACCACCTTAAAGCAGGCGAACGACATTATCTGGGACCACAAGCTTAACTCTCTGCCGATTGTCGATAAAAACGGCTGTCTTAAGTATTTTGTATTCCGCAAGGACTATGATGCACACAAGGAAAACCCCAACGAGCTGTTAGACAGCCACAAGCGTTACATAGTCGGTGCGGGCATTAACACAAGGGATTACGAGGAGCGGGTTCCCGCCCTTATCGCCGCGGGTGCAGACGTTCTGTGCATAGACTCCTCCGAGGGCTTTAGCGAATGGCAGGCGAGAACCCTTAAATTCATTCGCGAAAAATACGGAGATACCGTTAAGGTGGGCGCGGGCAACGTTGTAGACCGCGACGGCTTTATGTTCTTAGCCGAGGCGGGCGCCGACTTTATTAAGGTAGGTATCGGCGGCGGCTCTATCTGCATTACCCGTGAGACCAAGGGTATAGGCAGAGGACAGGCTACCGCACTTATCGAGGTTTGCGCCGCGCGTGACGAGTATTATGAAAAGACGGGAGTTTACGTTCCTGTCTGCTCGGACGGCGGAATTGTTCACGACCACCATATGACCTTAGCCCTCGCAATGGGCGCGGATTTCTTAATGCTCGGCAGATACTTTGCCCGCTTTGACGAGAGCCCGACCAACCGCATTACCATTAACGGCAATTATTATAAGGAGTACTGGGGCGAGGGCTCTAACCGCGCGAGAAACTGGCAGCGCTATGACTTAGGCGGCGATAAAAAGCTGTCCTTTGAGGAGGGGGTCGACTCCTACGTTCCCTACGCGGGCAGTCTTAAGGACAACGTAAGCCTTTCCCTTTCAAAGGTTAAGTCCACAATGTGCAACTGCGGCGCGCTTACTATCCCCGAATTGCAGGAAAAGGCGAAGCTTACCCTTGTTTCGGCTACCAGCATTGTCGAGGGCGGCGCGCACGATGTTATTCAAAAGGACACCGCGTCGGGAGCTTTAAAATAAAAAAAGAATTTATCCCGCGAAATCGGTTAATATATAATATGTATATAGGCTCGCACAAGGAGGAACGGTTATGAACAAAGCGACAAAAAACACGCTTATCCTAATAGGCGCGGCGGCGGCTTTAGGAGCGGCGGCTGCGGCGGTTTCCTATGGGGCAATGAAAAGTCTTGTAAAAGTCGCGCTGGACCGCGAACAGCCGAAGGTCTCCCTAAAATCGCGGAAAAGGCTTTCGGGCACGGGCGGTCAGTCGGAGCTGTTCGAGGGTATTAACGAAGCGAGCGAGCGGCTTAAAAACAGCGGCTGTGAAACGGTAGAAATCACCGCGCAGGACGGCGAAAGGCTTGTCGGGCATCTTCACAGGTGCGAAGGTGCTAAGCGGCTTATTATAGCAATGCACGGCTGGCGCTCCTCCTGGACGGGGGATTTCGGGGTGATCTCGGAGTTCTGGCACGCAAATAATTGCAGCGTTCTTTACGCGGAACAGCGTGGTCAGGGTGAGAGCGGCGGCGACTATATGGGCTTTGGGCTTATCGAGCGGTACGACTGCCTCGACTGGGCAAATTGGGCCAACGAAAACGGCTTTGACGAACTTCCGATATACCTTTGCGGAATTTCCATGGGTGCCTCCACCGTACTTATGGCGGCGGGGCTCGACCTTCCCGAAAACGTACACGGCATTATGGCGGACTGCGGCTTTACCTCGCCCCACGCGATATGGAAGCATGTTATGGAGCGCAATCTCCACCTTTCTTACAGCGGGCTTGCCGCGGCTATCGCAAACGATATGTGCAGAAAGAAGATTCAGATAGGCGCAAAGGACTACTCCTGCGCCGACGCGCTCAAGGAAAGCCGCGTCCCCGTATTCTTTGTCCACGGCACAGACGACCGCTTTGTACCCGTGGAAATGACCTATGAAAACTACAAAGCATGCGCCGCTCCTAAACGCCTGCTTATAGTGCCGGGCGCGGAGCACGGAATGAGCTACCTTGTAAATAAAGAGGAATACCAAAAGGCGGTCAAAGACTTTTGGCACGATTTTGATTAGGAAAAATTAGTATATAAGACAATCGGACGGCAGACAGAATTTAGTTAATAATAATTCCTTTTAATTTCTGCGTAATTGTTCATTTTTCGTTTTCATTATACCAATGTGAACGGAAGGCATTTATGCCTTCCGCGTCCAATGTCTAACGTCTAAAATAGGGGGCTGTAAAAAAGCACAGCAGCTTCAAAGGCGGATTAATTAAGCAAAAATAAAACAAACAAGCTTGGCAAAAGCACGAAAATAAGGCTTTTGCAGAGCTTGTTTGTTTTTTAAGAGACAAATCGGGGTTTCTCTGTGTGTTAGTAGGGGAGGGTCTCTGCGCCCTCCAGAAGCATTTGAAGTATAAACGGGAGGGCACAGAGACCCTCCCCTACGAATTAAGACGTTGGATTTTAGATTTTAGAAGCGGAAGGCATAAATGCCTTCCCTACGTTAAAAACGGATAATGTAGGGAACGGATTTATCCGTTCCGCAATTGGGGCGTTAAGCGGCGGGGAGACCCAACCCTACAAAATATCTTTATGTTTCGCCTATAAATACCTCAATTTCGCGTTATTTAATTCCGAATTACGCATTCCGAATTACGAATTAACTCTACAAACCCCGATTTGTTTTTTACAGCACCTTTTTTTATTGAATTTCTGTGTTCAGTTCACGGCCGACGTAAGTTGCGGGTTGAATACATATCATAATAATTATTATTACAAACAAATTTAAAAAACGTATTGATTATACCGAAAAAATATAATATAATAGACATATATCAAAAATGATATATCCGTATATTAATATCGCATTTTACGGGCACGCAAAAGTATGTTAAAATATTAACAAAGTCAAAGGAGGAGATATAGCTGAAGATGAAACAGAGCTATCTCGGCAATCCCTGCGACGGTTTCAAAAAGGTTAATTAACAAAGTAATTTATAAAGGAGAAAGAATGATGGAAAAGATTTATTCGGTAGTAGACAGCGTCGAGACCCTTGAAGCGGCAATCGAGAGGGTCAGAGCGGCTCAGAAGAAGTTTGCGACCTACACGCAGGAACAGGTTGACGCAATCTTCAAGGCGGCGGCAACTGCCGCAAACCAGGCGCGTATTCCGCTTGCAAAGTCTGCGGTTGCGGAGACGGGAATGGGTATCGTTGAGGATAAGGTTATTAAGAACCACTACGCCGCGGAGTATATCTACAACGCCTACAAGAACACCAAGACCTGCGGTGTAATCGAGGAGGACAAGGAGTTCGGTATAAAGAAAATTGCCGAGCCTATCGGTGTAATAGCGGCGGTTATTCCGACCACCAACCCGACCTCTACCGCTATTTTCAAAACCCTCGTTGCCCTTAAGACCCGCAACGGTATTATCATAAGCCCCCACCCGAGAGCTAAGAACTCCACAATCGCCGCCGCTAAGATAGTGCTTGAGGCGGCTGTTAAGGCGGGCGCTCCCGAGGACATTATCAGCTGGATTGACGTTCCCTCCCTTGAAATGACCAACCTCGTTATGAAAGAGGCGGACATAATTCTCGCTACAGGCGGTCCCGGAATGGTAAAAGCCGCTTATTCAAGCGGTAAGCCGGCTTTGGGAGTTGGCGCGGGCAACACCCCCGCAATCATTGACGACACAGCCGACATTTTGCTTGCCGTTAACTCTATTATCCATTCAAAGACCTTTGATAACGGTATGATCTGCGCTTCCGAGCAGTCGGTTATCGTGCTTGACAAGGTTTATAAGAAGGTTAAAAAGGAATTTGCCGACAGAGGCTGTTACTTCTTAAATCCCGAGGAGACCGAAAAGGTTCGAAAGACCATTATCATCAACGGCGCGCTTAACGCCAAGATAGTGGGTCAGAAGCCGGTTACCATCGCCGCGCTTGCGGGCGTTGAGGTTCCTGAGAAGACTAAAATTCTTATCGGCGAGGTTGAGAGCGTTGATATTTCCGAAGAGTTCGCTCACGAAAAGCTCTCCCCCGTACTTGCTATGTATAAGGCTAAGGACATTGACGAGGCGTTCGATAAGGCTGAACAGCTTATAGCCGACGGCGGCTACGGTCACACCTCTTCAATTTATCTCAATGCTGTTACCGAGCAGGAGAAGATTAATAATTTCGCCGCGCGTATGAAGACCTGCCGTATTCTTGTTAACACCCCCTCGTCACAGGGCGGTATCGGCGACCTTTACAACTTTAAGCTCGCTCCCTCGCTTACTCTGGGCTGCGGCTCTTGGGGCGGCAACTCGGTATCCGAGAACGTTGGAGTTAAGCACTTAATCAATATCAAAACGGTTGCCGAGAGGAGAGAGAATATGCTTTGGTTCAGAGCGCCTGAAAAGGTTTACATTAAGAAGGGCTGTCTGCCCGTTGCCCTTGACGAGCTTAAGAACGTTATGGGCAAGAAAAAGGCATTCATTGTTACCGACAGCTTCCTGTTCAACAACGGCTACACAAAGCCGATTACTAATAAGCTTGACGAAATGGGAATTGAGCACGCCACCTTTGCCGACGTTGCTCCCGACCCGACATTACAGTGCGCTTTGGCGGGTACCGAGCAGATGCGCGCCTTCGCTCCCGACGTAATTATCGCAATAGGCGGCGGCTCTGCTATGGACGCGGCTAAGATTATGTGGGTACTTTACGAGCATCCCGAAGCCGACTTTATGGATATGGCTATGCGCTTCTCCGATATAAGAAAGAGAATTTACACCTTCCCGAAGATGGGCGAAAAGGCTTACTTTATCGCTGTTCCGACCTCAGCGGGTACAGGCTCTGAGGTTACACCCTTTGCGGTTATCACCGACGCCGACACAGGCATTAAATATCCCCTTGCAGACTATGAGCTTATGCCGAATATGGCTATCGTTGACGCGGATATGCATATGACCGCTCCTAAGGGACTTACCGCCGCGTCGGGTATCGACGCAGTTACCCACAACCTTGAGGCATACGCTTCTATGATGGCGACCGACTACACCGACGGTCTGGCTCTGCGCAGTCTCCAGATGATATTTAAGTA
>JBJEOE010000038.1:0-16928 GCA_051880555.1 Acutalibacteraceae bacterium | reverse complement strand
CTATTGGAAAGCATTTAGACACAAATACTGTGTTATGGTGCAAAACCCTTTCTCGGTGTTTGTTTTGTGGTAATTACATTATACCGTTTTTGAAAGGATTTTGTACTGTTTTTATACTTGAAATTTCATTTTTAAACCCCGGTAAACGCTCTTGTTTACCGGGGTTTATTCACTTTTACTTTTTAAAAATGGGGAAACTGAAAGACTATAGCCCTTTTATTGCCTGATTTTACGCACCGAAAGACGACTTTCAAGCTTATCCACCGCCTTGCAGGCGAAAATGCCGATAAACACGCCTAAAATTATTCCCGCCAAAACATCGGTGGGGTAGTGGACGTAAAGGTAAAGCCGCGAAAAGGCTATTGTAACCGCCAGCACCAGCGCGGGCACGCCGAGCCGTTTGTCGCGTATCATCAGTACGGTTGCCGCTTCAAAGGAGGCGAGGGTGTGTCCCGAGGGAAAGGAAAAATCAGATAGACGGGCTACGAGAATTTCAATACCCGCGTTAAAATCATAAGGGCGTATGCGCCCGACAACGTTTTTCAAAATCAGATTGCCGATAATAAGCCCTGTTATAAGTGCAAGCGCTACCGAAACACCCGTTTTGCGCGTTTTTTTGAATAATAAAAGCAGCACCGCCGCAATAATCCAGATAATCCCGCCGTTTGCGAGGCTTGTTATCACGGGCATTACCGCGTCGAGAAACGGGCAGGTGAGATTCTCCCGTATAAAATCGAGAATTATAATTTCAAATTCGTTCAAAACAATCAGTCCTTTTTTATCACTTTATTTCTTTTTGTTCGTCGAGTGAAAGGTAAAAGCTTGGAATAAACTCTTCAATAAATATATCCGCCTCGGGGCAGTTTAGAGAAGAAATACCCTCCCTTATCGTCTTTTCCGCCACCTCGAATTCATGGTTGCCCATTTTAAGCTCCTCTATGCACTTAATAAGGGCGGAAAGCTTATCCGCCGCCTTAATAAGTCGCTTTGTTTCCGGGTCGGGATTAAAAATCGGCTCAAAGTCGCCCTTAAAATCGTTAGGGAGCATATTAATAAGACTGTCGCCCGCCGCCGCCTCAATCTGCTTGTAGGCGGACTTTATTTCGCTGTTGTAATACTTTATCGGGGTAGGCATATCTCCCGTAATAATCTCGGTCGAATCGTGGTACATCGCCGCCGCGGCAATTTTGCAGGGGTCTAGGCTCCCACCTAACCGTTTATTGCTGATAATTGCGAGGGCGTGGGCAATTTGCGCGGTTTCAAGCGAATGCTCGCTTAAATTTTCCCTGCGCGTGTTCCGCATAAGCCCCCATCGGTAAATATTTTTCATTCGCGACATCATCGCATAAAAATGATTATACAAAATTTTCACATCCTTTATTGAATATTATATCATTTACTGTTATAATATCAATATATAAATTTAAAAAAGGATTGGATTAGATGGGATTTTCTAACCTTAAGCATACGGCGCTCAGACCGCAAAAGGAAAAATACCTTTCAACCTTTATAATCGCGCTTGTTACCGCGGCGGCGCTTTTTGTGCCGTATATGATTATGGGGGAGGGTTATTTCACCTTTTACGGCGATTTTAACGTACAGCAGATACCCTTTTATCAACAGTGTCACAAGGCGGTGCGCGAGGGTAATATTTTCTGGAGCTGGACTACCGATTTGGGGGCTAATTTTATCGGCTCATACAGCTTTTATTTGTTAGGCAGTCCCTTTTTCTGGCTTACGATACCCTTTCCTAATTGGATGGTGCCCTACCTTATGGGACCCCTGCTTATACTCAAATTCGCCTGTGCGGCGTTTACCGCCTACTGCTATATAAGACGGTTTACACGCACCCCTCAGGCGGCGCGGTTAGGGGGACTTCTCTACGCCTTTTCGGGCTTTTCGGTTTATAATATTTTCTTTAACCATTTTCATGAGGCTATTATTGTTTTCCCGCTTCTGCTTTTGTCGCTCGAGCTGCTTATAACCGAAAACCGCCGCTTTGCCTTTGCGCTTACGGTGGCTCTATGCGCGGTTATTAACTATTTCTTCTTCTTCGGAATGGTTGTCTTTACGGTTATTTATTTCTTCGTTCGCCTTTTCTCGGGTGCGATAAGGGTAAAAATTTCCCGCTTTTTCGTTCTGGTGTTCGAGGCGGTGCTTGGAGTATGCCTTGCCGCATTTTTGCTGCTGCCGAGTATTTTAGCTATTATGGACAACAGCCGCATTTCAAGCGTACTGCTCGGCTGGAACGCGATTATGTACGGCAAGGAGCAGATATACGGCAATATTTTGGAGTGCTTCTTCTTCCCGCCCGATATTCCCGCCCGCCCCGTATTTTTCCCCGGTGCAAATGTCAAATGGTCGTCCTTGGGCGGCTGGCTGCCCCTTTTCAGTATGGTGGGCGTTTTCGTATGGTTCTCACAGCGCAAAAACCATTGGCTTAAGCGCATAATAGGCGTTTCGGTATTTATGGCGCTTGTACCTATTCTAAACAGCGCGTTTTACGCCTTTAATACCTCGTATTACGCGCGTTGGTTCTATATGCCGATTCTTATGATGTGCCTTGCCACGGTTTCTCTTACCGAGGACAGCACGGTTGATTGGTCGAGCGGCTACAAATGGGTTTTGGGTATTACCGTAGCGGTCACCCTTGTAATAGGCTTTTTCCCGCAGGAGAACAGCGAAAAGGACGGACTTATCTTCGGACTTTACTCAAGTAGCGAGGACGGAATGTATATCTTCCGTTTCTGGGTAACCTGCGCTATCGCGATTTTGAGCCTTGTGATACTCGGTATGCTTTTAAAGCTGTTAAAGAATGACCGAAATGCCTTTTACAGGGGCGCGGTCGCCTGTGTGTGCATTATTTCGGCGGTTTACGGCAATTTCTTCATCGCCTGCGGCCGCTCCCACTCCTATGAAATCAAGGAGGTTATGATAGACCAGCTTATTGAGGGTGAGGTTGACTTAGAGGACGACGGCAATTTCCGCGTGGATGTTTACGACGGTGTTGATAATACCTCTATGTATTTAGGACTGCCGGGTATTAACGCCTTTCATTCGGTGGTACCTGCGTCTATTATGAGCTTTTACGATTATATAGGGGTCGAGCGCAGCGTCGGCAGTCGCCCAGAAATTGATCAGGCGGCGATACGTCCCCTTTTATCGGTAAAATATCTTTTAAACCGCAAGTGCGAGGACGCCGATAAATTTGTAGACGAGGAGGGCGAAACCCTGATGCCCGACTACAAATATGTAAAAACAAGCGGCGGTTATTATATTTACGAAAACGAAAATTATATACCCTACGGCTTTTCGTATAACTATTATATGAGTTACGATTTCTGTGATTCGTATTCAAAGTCCGACCGCGCTCAGCTTATGCTGAAGGCGATTCTTCTTACCGACGAGCAAATTAAAAAATACGGAGGCTTGCTTGATAATGTTGAGGATTTGGAGCTTCCTCCGTACTATATTGACGAGGACAGCACCACCCTTTCTGTTACGGACGCGGCGATGGCTTATGACTGCGGGCAATTAAGGGAGACCTCCGCCGATTCCTTTAAAATCGATAATTACGGCTTTACCGCCAATGTCACCCGAGACAGGGAAAACCTTGTCTTCTTCTCGGTGCCCTACGATAAGGGCTGGACCGCTTATGTTAACGGGAAAGAGACCGAAATTGAAAAGGTGAACGTAGGCTTTATGGCGGTGAAGGTCGGTGCGGGCATAAGCGAAATCCGCTTTGAATACCGCACGCCGGGGCTTGTTTACGGGCTTATGATAACGGGCGGTGCCTGCGCTTTACTGCTTTTATATATCCTTATTTTCAGTATTTACAAAAAGCACAGCTCACCCGATAATTACTATCCCGAGGGCGAAGAGCTTATAAGGAAATGGCGCGAGCAGGACAGGGAGGACGCAATTAAAATACTTTCCGAGCGTTTCCCCGATAATATAAAGGAAAGCATACTTGACGATAGCACGGATATTGACATTCCGCATATTGACGGCGGCATTAACGGCGGCTTTAAAATAGATTCGGATATACTTGACGACGGAGAAAATGATTTTTAGGCGGACAAATCGGGGCTTGCGTATATAAATTCGGAATTCGTAATACGTAATTCGGAATTAAACAACGCGAAAATTGAGGGTTTATAGGCGAAACATAAAGATATTTTGCAGGGTCGGGTGTCCTCGACCGATCGAAAAATTCTAATGTCTGCTACCTAAATTCGTAGGGGAGGGGTTCCATCCCCTCCCGAAACATTTGAAGTATAAACGGGAGGGCACAGAGACCCTCCCCTACTGATTTAGATATTAGATTTTAGACGTTAGATATTAGACAAAGGCGGGAGACAAGCCCCCGCCCTACGTTTGAAAATTTAAGTTTTTATTCCTCGGCATTAAGCTCCGTTTTATCAACCTCAAACCAGAAGCAAACCCCGAAATCGGTATTGTAAACGCCGCATTTTTTTCCGTGAAGCTTCATTATCGCCGAGACGATTGAAAGCCCGAGACCGAAGCGGGTGCTGTCCCGCTTGTGGGAGGCGTCACCCCTGAAAAAGCTCTGCCAAATCTGCGGCATTGTTTCTTCGTCAACGTGACTGCCCGTGTTAATGACCGAAATACGCACCGTACCGTCCGTAACAAGGCTTTCTGTCCAGACCTTTCCGCCGTCGGGTGTGTGGGCGGCGGCGTTTTCAAGATATGCCTTTAAAACCTGCTCAATTTGAAGCGGGTCGGCGAAAACCTCGGTGCCAAACGGCACCTTATTTTCGGTCTCGATATCCTTGCCTGCAAAAATGCGGGAAAGGCAATCCGCGCAAAGAGCAGAAATATCAAAGCTTTCCCGACTTAGCGGAATCTGCCCCGATTCATAGCGCGAAAGCTCCAAAATACTAAGCACCAAACGGTTCATTCGGCGGCTTTCGTCGATAATCGTGTTGCAGTATTCCTCCTTGGATTCAGGACTTACGTTAAGCTTAAGCCCCTCGGCGTAGCCGCTTATAATCGAAATCGGGGTTTTAAGCTCGTGGGAAACGTTGGCGACAAAGCCGCGCCGCATAACGTCTAACTGACGTTCAAGCTCAATATCCGAGCGAAGTCTCGCGTTGGTTTCCTTTAAATCGGTGAGCGCCGTGTTAAGGGAGGAGGACAGCTCGTTTACCGAAGCCGCAAGCTGACCTATTTCATCGCTCCGGTTAACGCTCAGCTTGCGCTCAAAATTAAGCTTTGCCATATCCCGCGTAATCTCGTTCATTTCAGCAATCGGGCGGGAAAATTTCCGCGCAAAATTAAGCACCCATAAAACCGAAAGCAAGAAGCATACTACCGAGATAATGACTATAAACTCGTTGGCAATCGCCGCCGAATTTGCAATAAGCTGTTTTTGAACCCTTACCTCGGCGTAAATATCCTCCGAAATTTGCTTTGTGCAGAGAAGGTACTCGTTGTTGTCAAATCTGCGGACGGCGGTTTTAAAGATTATTCCGCCCGAAAGCCACTCTTCTTTTATAGGCTCAAGCTCCTCATGGGTCATAACAAACTTATCGTTTTTAAGGGAAAAGTAATCCATCATCTGACTGCCGTGGGTGGTGTACAGAATACGCCCCGACGTATTATAAATTTCAACGTCAAAGTTATATTTTTCATTAATATCCGAAAGCGCCTTTACCACCGTCGCGGAATCCTTAATATTAAGCTCGCTTACCGCGCAGACCTGCTCCTTAAGGGCGTTTTTTTGCTTTAGGCTGAAAAACTGCACTAAAAAGCCGACGTTTGAAAGACAGAGCACCAGCACAAACGCCGCGAATACCGCCGCAATACGGATAAAAACATTAAACCAAAGCTTATTTTTAATGCCTTCAAGCTTCAAGCTTATACCCCATTCCGTATATGGTTTTAAGGTGAGACGCGCCGTAATCACCGAGCTTGGTGCGAAGCCGCGCTATGTGGGAATCAACCGTTCGCGAATCTCCCAAATAATCGTAGCCCCAGATAGCGTTTAAAAGCTGGTCGCGAGTAAGCACTCTGCCTGAATTTTCGTATAGGTAGGATAAAAGCTCAAATTCCTTTAGGGTAAGCTCCAACGGAGCACCGTCCACAAAGGCGGTAAATGCGTCGTTGTCTATAATAAGACCTTTTTTTATCTCCTCGCCCGAAAGAGGTTGTCCCGTACTGCGCTTTAAGAGCGCCTCGACCCGCTTTACAAGCACCGCAGGGGAAAAGGGCTTTGTAACATACTCGTCTATGCCCGACTCAAAGCCGGTAAGCAGGTCAAATTCCTCGGCTCTCGCTGAAAGCATAATTATCGGAATATCGCTTTTTTTGCGTATTTCGCGGGTGACCGCCCAGCCGTCTATCTCGGGCATCATTATGTCGATTATCGCAAGATCCGCGCCTACCTTTTCAAAGAGGTCAAGCGCCTCCCTGCCGTCCGCCGCGCAGACAACCTCATAGCCGCTTGCGGTTAAAAAATCGGAAACTAACTTTACAATCCTTTCCTCGTCGTCGGCAATAAGTATTTTTTTCTTCTCCATTATCCGTCTCCCCCTCTTATATTCCTCTTACCTTTACTATAAAATAAATATTTCCCGATTGTATTAAGAATTTGTAAATTTATCAACCTTACAGCCGCTGTAATAGTGGGTGAGAATCTCCTTGAAATCACTGCCCTGCTTCGCCATACAGTCGGCTCCGAACTGGCTTAAGCCTACCCCGTGACCGTAGCCGTATACAGTAAAGGTAAAGGCGCCGTCATTATATGAAACCTCGAAATTTGAGGAGCGCAGAGAAAATAAAGAGCGTATCTCCGAGCCGCTTATTTCCTTTCCGCATACAGAGACAGTCCTTACAGTCCCCGATTCGGTTCGCTCGGTGATACTTATATATTCGCCTAAGGCGCCCGAAAATTCGACCTTACCCGAAAGCTTTTGGCAAAATTCCTCCTTTGAGAACGCTTGCTTTGAAATATAATTGGGGCAAAGTCGGTCGAAGGAGCTGTCAACCGCCTTTAGATAGGGAGGGTCGTTGCCCCATATGTCCCTGCAGTTTTCTGTTCTCCCGGAGGAAATCGCGTGATATACCGCTAAAATCGGCTTTCCGTCATAGGTCACCGCAAGCCCCTTAACCTCGCCTATCGCCTTTTTAAGCTTTCCTATATATTCGTCCGCCTTGTCTCCCCACCTCTCGCGCGCCTTTTCCTCGGTTATAAAGCTTTGGTCGGCGGCGTGGTCGGTGGTAATATCGTAAGCCTTGTCGGCGTTCTCTCCTTTTCTGTATAGCGCGAAGGTATACGCCGCCACCGCCTGCGCTTTTAGCGCTTCCTCGTGGTAAAGGGCGGGCATCTCGGCGGCGGTCACCCCGAAAATATACTCCTCTGGACTCATTTCGGTTACTGTATTGCTCTCCTTATCGTATATTTTAAAGGTATCCTCAACGGCGGCGGTCGGCGGCGGCTCTGCCTCTGCCCCCACAGCGACTGCGGTTTCGGGCTTATTAATGGCGGCGAGGGGAAGCATTAACATAAGCGCGGGAGCAAGCAGTCCCGCAAGCAGTGTTTTTTTCATCATACAAGCTCCTTTGGTATATTGTTATTGACTTTTTGGGGGATAGGATATAAAATATATCTGTCCAAGCTATATTATGTTTTTTATTTTAATTTAATGTTATCAGGAGACAAGAATAATGAAATATAAAAAAATTCTTCTGTTTTTTTCAATAACGCTGCCGCTTAGCGTGCTGCTTCGCACGCTGGAGCTTTTCTTTACAGTCGAGACCGACACGGGCTTTTTTAAAAACGAGTACAAAACCGTCGGCATTTATCTGCTTGTGCTTATAATCGCGGTTGCGGCAAGCCTTGCGGTTATCTGCTTTACGGGTCACAGGAATCCCGAGCACCCGCCTAAAATTAATCCTTTTATGTCGGGAGCGGCAATTCTTGTCGCCTTTTCAATCGGGGCGGAGCTGTATAACGAAAGCTATTCCGGCACGGTGATGATTTGGCAGTTGGCTCTGCTTATGCTTACAGGTATCGCGGCGGCGATATATTTTATACTGTACGGGGTATCGGGCTTTGTTAATTTTAAGCTCCCTGTCTTAGCTTCGGTCATTCCCGTGCTTTATCTTGTAATGCGGATTATCTGCTCCTTTACCTCGATTTCCTCCCTTGCGCTTATAAGCGATAATGTTTTACTGCTTGCCGCTTATTGCCTGCTTTTGCTTTTCTTCCTAAGCTTCGGCAAGCTTTACTGCGGCATCGGCGCGGAAAACGAGTTCAGAAAGCTTAAGGCTTGGGGACTTACAGGGACGGTGCTTTGCTTTACCCAGGCGGTCCCGCATATTATTATCAATTTTGCGACAAATAACGGCTATCAGCATACCTCCAATACGGCGAATTTTTCTCTGCTTATGTTCGGCATTTTCGCCGCCGTATTCGTTTTCTCGCACTTTTCGGCTTCAAACTCCCTTGCTGAGGACAAGGGAAACGAAATCAGCGACTGACAGCCGCTGATTCGCTTTATTTTGGGTGATTTATATGAGAATGAGAAAAAAGAAATACCTTGATGAGCGGCTTGCCGCGGTTTCGGATATACTTTTTATAAGCAATATCGAGGACAGGAATTTTAACACCGCGGCGCAAAAAAAGGAATACATAGATTTAGATGGCTGGTTCGGCAGAACCGCCCCCTATATATTAGAGGTCGGGTGCGGTAAGGGCGGCTTTGCGGTAGAGCTTGCGCGGCGCAATCCCGATATTAACCTGATAGCCGTCGAAAAGGACGCTAATGTTATAGTTTCTGCCTGCGAAATGGCAAAGGCAGAGGGGATAAGTAATCTGCGGTTTATAAAATGCAGTGCGGAGTATCTGCCTAAATATTTAATGGATAACAGTATCGAGCGGATTTTCCTTAATTTCAGCTGTCCGTTCCCCAAAAACAAATACGCCACCCACAGGCTTACCCACCCGCGCTTTCTTGAAATTTATAAACAGCTTATGAAAAGGGGAGCGGAAATTCACCAGAAGACCGATAATCCCCGCTTTTTTGAGTTTTCTATTGAGTCCTTTACTATGAGCGGCTTTGCCCTTAAAAATGTCTCTCTCGATTTACATAACAGCGGGTTTGAGGGGAATATCGAGACCGAGTACGAGCATAAATTTGCGTCTCTTGGACTGCCGATTTACCGTCTTGAAGCCTACATATCGGGAGGAGATAAGAATGGTTGATTTTCATTTTGAAAAAATAGCCGCCTCCTGCGCCGAGTTCGGCGCGGAGCTTGACAAAGAGAAAACCGAACAGCTTACAATTTACGGCAACCTACTGCTTAGCTGGAACGAAAAAATGAACCTTACCGCCATAACCGAGCCAGAGGAGGTGCTTTACAAGCATTTTTACGATTGCATACTCTTTTTAAAGCATATAAAGCCCGAAATGGGAGAGAGTCTTATCGACGTAGGCACAGGCGCGGGCTTTCCCGGTATGGTGCTTAAAATTATGCGCCCCGATATTAAGGTCACATTGCTTGACAGCCTTAATAAACGCCTTGTCTTTTTAAATGACGTGATAGAAAAAACGGGGATTGAAGACATTTGCACGGTTCATATGCGTGCAGAGGACGCGGGCAAAAGCCCCGCTCACCGTGAAAAATACGGTATCGCCTGTGCGAGAGCGGTCGCCGCAATGCCCGTTTTAATGGAATACTGCCTGCCGCTTGTGAAAAAGGACGGTATGTTTGTCGCTATGAAGGGAGCCTCGGCAAAGGAGGAAACCGCCGCCGCCCAAAACGCCGCAAGGCTTTTAGGCGCAGAAGAACCTAATATTATATGCGAAACCCTAACAGGAAATGAGCGGCGAGCCTTCGTAATCTCAAAAAAAATATCGCAAACCCCGACAAAATACCCGCGAAAGCCCACTGAAATATCAAAACGCCCGCTTTAATGCGGGTGTTTTTGTAATAAAGGCACGAATCTGCCCGATGTGTTTTTCTTTACAAATTCTGAAAAAGCTTTAAAATAATAAATGTAACCAGAACACAGGGAGGAATACGATGTATACTTTATCCGACAAGAAGCTTATAATGCTAAAGCCCTCCGAAATAAAGCTTTCTGCCAATCAACCGCGAAAAAGCTTTGACGAGTATGAGCTTAAACAGTTATGCGACAGTATACAGGCGAGCGGCATAATTCAGCCCCTTGCGGTTCGTAAGGCTTCCGACGGCTCCTATCAGCTTATCGCGGGTGAGCGCCGCTTAAAGGCGGCGGTTATGGCGGGACTGAGGCGTGTTCCCTGTATTCTCCACAAAACCGATGATGAGACCGCCGCCCTTTACTCCATAATAGAAAATCTGCAAAGGAGCAATCTAACGGTTTTTGAGGAGGCACAGGGTATTAACCGCCTTATCACCGAGTACGGTATGTCCCAGTCCGAGACGGCGGCAAGGTTAGGTATTGCCCAATCCACCCTTTCAAACAAGCTCAGATTATTAAAGCTAAGCGACGGCATTAAGGAGCGTATTATTTCTGCACGCCTTACCGAGCGGCACGCCCGCGCCCTTTTAAGACTGCCCGAGGAAATGCGGGACGGGGCGCTCGACCGCATAATAGCCGAGGGTATGACCCTTACGCAAGCAGAGGAATATATTTTCTCACTTTTAAACCCCGAAAAGGAGCCGGAAAACAAAAAGCCCGACGAGCCTGTGCGAAAGGCGGCTATCGGAGACGTGCGGCTCTTTTCAAACAGCCTGTCAAAGCTGTTATCCACACTTCAGAACGCAGGTATTGACGCACATTCGCGCAAATACGAAACCGATAAATATATAGAATTTAAGGTCAGGATCAAGAAAAATACCGACCCCGACCGCTACAAACAGTTAAAAATCTGTTAGGCGGATAATTTTACCTCCCCTTTAAAATTATCTGTCCGACGGTTTTTAAATACCCACCATATTCATCCCCTAAAACCAAATCGCCGCGGTTTTCCGCGGCGATTTGGTTTTTTAGACGTTAGATTTTAGACATTAGACGGCGTACGCTTGGCGACAGCCTCCTTAACAAGGGCGAAAAGCACCGCAGAGGTCGGAACGCTTATCAGCGCGCCGACAATACCGCCTAAATTTCCGCCCACAAGCACCGCGCATATCACTATTACGCCCGGTAGTCCCACCGATTTTCCAACAACGCGCGGATAAATAAAGGTGCCCTCGATTTGCTGAATGACAAAGAAGAATACTATGAACAAAAGCGCCTTTATCGGGTCTGTAATTAAAATAAGCAAAAAACCGATAATTACTCCCACCGTAGCCCCCACAATAGGTACAAGGGAGGTCACGCAGATAAAGAGTGAAATTATCGCCGCGTTGGGGAATCGGAAAATCGTCATACCTATATAAAACAGCGTACCTAAAATTACCGATTCGGTAAGCTGACCGCCGATAAACTTTGAAAAATAATCATAGGTTGTCGAAGAAAAATGATAGATTGCTTTCGCCGCCTTTTTAGGCGCAAAGGCGTCTATAAGGCGCACCGTAAAGCGGCCTATACGCTCCTTACAGGCGAGAATGTAGGCGGAAATCATAATGCTGAAGACCGTGTTGTAAACCGCCGAGGCAAAGGAGGTTGTAAAGCTTACGGCACTGCCGAAAATGGTCTGGGAATACCCAAGAGCAAAATCCTTTATTGTATTTGCCGCCGCCGACCAATCGATTTTTATATTAGGTATTAAGCTTTGGGAAAGGTTGAATTTTTCGAGTAAATCTTCAATCCATACCCTCGCCTCGGTCATAAAGGAGGGGAGCTTTTCCGCAAGGTATATGAAGGTGTCGGCAATATCGGGGATTATAAAGGCGATAAGCAGAATTATCAAGCCGAAGGCGATAAGATAGGTAAGCGCAAGGCAGAGCGGGCGTTTTGCCTTTCTTACAAGGGCCTTTTTGCTGTTGTCCATAAACCTGAACGCCTTGTTTTCAAGGGCATTCAGCAGAACGTTCAGCACAAAGGCTATGCACAGCGCGGTTATAACGGGGCTTGCAACCGAGAGAATACGCCCGATAAACGAAAACAGACGGTCATAATTTTGCGCGGCGGTAAAAATACAGGAGCCGAGCAAAATTATAAGCAGAATTTTTTTAATATTTTTAGAGTTTAATTCCATATAATTCACCGACTCTATTATAAATTATTTTTTATCGGATTTTGTAAATATTTTGTTAAGCAATACGGTGACAAGTATAATAACCCCTATCACAATAAAAATGCTTATCATTCCGACCGCTAAATAACGGAGATTAGTTATGAAATTCATAGGATTAAAGGTCATTTTTTATCCTCCTACATAAAGAAATTGAGTATCAGCCCGCCCGCGATTACCGAGGCTATCTGACCCGATACGTTTACGCCGATAGACTGCATTAAAATAAAGTTTTGTGGGTCCTCCTTAAGCGCCATTTTGTGAACGACCCTTCCCGACATCGGGAAGGCGGAAATGCCCGCCGCGCCTATCATCGGGTTGATTTTGTTTTTAAGGAAGATATTAAGGAATTTTGCAAACAGCACTCCACCCGCCGTGTCGAAGATAAAGGCAAACAGTCCCAAGCCTAAAATCAAGAGGGTGTCGGGTCTTAGGAACTTTTCCGCCTGCATTTGGGTGGCTATAGTGATTCCTAAGAAAATGGTAATAAGGTTTGCAAGCACCTTTTGCGCCGTTTCCGAAAGGGAGTTTAACACGCCGCACTCTCTTATAAGGTTACCGAACATCAAAAAACCGATAAGGGCGACCGATTCGGGAGCGACTATACCCGCGATTAAGGTGATTGCAATTGGAAATAGGATTTTAGTAAGCTTGGATACCTGCTTTTCGGTATACGGCATACGGATAAGCCGTTCCTTTTTGGTGGTGAGCATTTTTATAACGGGCGGCTGGATAATGGGGACGAGCGCCATATAGGAATACGCCGCGACCATAATTGCCCCCTTATAGGAGGAATCAAGCTTTTGAGAAACGACGATTGCCGTCGGACCGTCCGCCGCGCCGATAATGCCTATGCTCGCCGCGTCGTTGGGCGCAAAGAACATTGACGCCGCACAGAAGGTAAAGAAAATTCCGAACTGCGCCGCCGCCCCGAAAATCATAAGCTTTGGGTTGGAAAGCAAGGGACCGAAGTCTATCATCGCGCCTATGCCGATAAAGAGTATCAGCGGAAACAGCTCGTTTGCGATACCCGCCGAGAAAAGGGTGGAAAGCGCCCCCTCCTGCACCTCGCCGTTTTCAAGCGTTCTGTCTAACGCGCCCGAAAAGGGAATGTTTACAAGTATCGTGCCGAAGCCCAGCGGTAAAAGGAGTGTCGGCTCCATTTCGTACTTAATAGCAAGGAAAATCAGCAGTCCGCCGATAACCCACATTGTAACATACCGCCAGTCGGCAAGCTCGGCGATGTTATTTACAAGAAAACCGAAATCGCTAAATGACATTTTTTTAACCTCTCTTTTAAAAAATAAAAAAGACCTTTACTGCACAAATTAAGTACAGTAAAAGTCTTGCCGTTTAATGCAGCCGCGGGACAAAAATCCGTATTGACGCAAGCTGCCGCGGTGAAAATCGCCGTCAGCTACTCCCTTAAACTAAAGAAGATTATAACATACCTGTAAAGAAATTTCAAGATAATGTTATTATATGTGGAAAAATATTTATTTGTTAAAGGTGACGTTAATTTCCGTACCCTCGCCGAGGGTGCTTTTAAGGGCTGTTTTTCCACCAAAGGAGGCGGCGATATGCTTAACTATCGAAAGACCAAGTCCCGTGCCGCCTATAAGCTTTGAGCGGCTTTTATCAACCCTGTAGAACCGCTCGAAAACCCGTTCGGTGTGCTCGGGGGCAATACCTATTCCCGTGTCCTTAACCGTAACAAAAGGCGCACCGTCCCTTTTCCCGACATCGACCGTCACAGAGCCGTTTTCCTTATTGTATTTTATCGCGTTATCGCAAAGGTTATAAATCATTTCAAAAATGAGCGATTCACCCGCCGTTATTTCCGCGCTTTCTCCCGCTACAGAAAGGGAAATGCCGTGCTTTTCGGCTATCGGGGCAAGGCGGTCGGCGACCTCTTGCGAGATTTTGAGCAAATCGACCCTTTCGGTCTCTTTAGTACCGCCCTCGTCAAGCTCGGAAAGCTTTATTATATCGTTTACAAGGCTTATCAGCCGTTCGGTCTCCCTGTTTATGTCCTGCGCGAAGCCGCATACGTCCTCTGCCGCTACCATACCGTTTTTAAGCATATCCGAAATGCCTAAAATTGAGGTGAGCGGCGTTTTAAGCTCATGGGAAACATTGGCGGTAAACTCGCGGCGAAGCTTTTCCCGCTTTTCCTTTTCGGTTACGTCTATAATCAGTATAACCGCGCCGCAGGGGGAGTTCTTTTCGTCAAAAACGGGGTTGGCGGTGACCTCGTAATACATACCGCTTAAGGTTGTCACATTTTCGTAATGGCGGCTTTCTTTGATATTGTCGAAAATCTCCCTGAATACCTCGCCGCGGTTAAGGGTAAGAATATTTTTGCCGATTATATCCTCGGTAATTCCGAAAATTTTAAGCGCGCTTGTATTGTGGGTTAAAATATGTCCCTTTACATCGGTGAGCAAAAGTCCCTCGCTCATATTTTCGGCGATTGTCTCAAATTCACGTCGGCTCCTTGAAAGGGCGGCTATCTGACGGTTGATTTTGTTTTTCTGGGAGTTGATTTTTGAAATAAAGGGGGAAAGCTCGTCATACGTGCCGTAGGTCTCGGGGTTGTCAAGATTAATTTCGTTTATCGGCTTCAGTATTTTTTTGGATATAACCGAGGCTAAGACAAGGGCTAACACAAAGACCAGCAGGGCAATCGCGGCGATAGGCGGCAACAGCTCGATAATAACCGCGCCCACCGAGAGGGATTCGTCTGCGACCCTTAAAATATCGCCGTTTTGGAGCCTTATCGCGTAGTAGCAGGCGTTTATTCCGAGGGTTTCGGAGCGCCTTACGGCGTAGCCCGCTCCCGTGCTTAACGCCTCCTTAAATTCCTCGCGCCCTCTATGGTTTACCATTTCCGCCGCGTCCGCCTTATTGTCGAAAAGCACGTCGCCGTCCTTGCTTATAAGGGTTATTCGTTCCTTTGCGGAGGAATATTTTTGAAGCTCGTCTTCATTTGCCGAAAGGCTTATTAAATACGCCTTGCTTTCAAGAGCAGAATATCTGCTGTCGGTGTAAATCTGATACTGAACCCCGATTATAAAAACCATACAGGCGAGCATTGTAATAATTGAGGAAATCAAAATTCCCCTGAATATTTTTTTAGTCATAGTATGTCACCTTAGCAAATTTTATAGCCCACTCCGCGCACGGTTTCAATAATTGAACCGCTTTCGCCCAGCTTTGTTCGGAGCGTTTTAATGTGGACGTCCACCGTGCGGTTTTCGCCGTCATAGTCGTAGCCCCAGATTTCCTCTAAAAGCCTGTCCCGCGAAAAGACCGTGCCGCGGTTTTTAAGCATAATAAAGAGCATTTCAAACTCCTTTAGGGTAAGTGCAACGGCTTTTCCGTCGGCGGTTACCGTGTGCTTTGTCGGGTCAAGGCAAACGCCGCCCGCAGAATAGACCTTCTCTGCGGTTTTGGTACGCCTAAGCAGTGCCTTTATTCGGGAGATAAGCTCCATTGTGCCGAAGGGCTTTGAAATATAGTCGTCTGCGCCCGAATCAAGTCCCGCCACCTTATCGTATTCGCTCGCCTTGGCGGTAAGCATAATGATAGGCAATTCCGCTGTCTCGGTGCGGTTTCTAAGCCATTTAAGCACAGAAATGCCGTCCTCCTCGGGGAGCATAATGTCAAGTAAACACAGGTCGGGCTTTTTATTTTCGACCGCCCTTTTAAATTCGGACGGAAGAGCAAATCCCTGCGCCTCCATACCCGTCTGCTTAAGAGCGTAAATAACAAATTTTCTTATACTTTCATCGTCTTCAAGAAGATATATCATTGTTTTCTCCTTACAACAACGGCTGACCGTTTATTTCGAGCTTGAATATAAGACCCAATTTTTCCGCCGCCTTGCGGCATAATAGCATTCGATTCATAAAAATCTCGAAATATTCCATAATACTGCCGTAGCGGGTATCGATAGAAAGGCGGAGGGTGATCGATTTTTTGTCCTCGCTTATCTCAAGCGCCGAGCTTTTTACCGAATAATTCACCCTGTCGTGAATATCGAAGGTCGATTTGTCACGGTTGCGGACGCGGCTGCGGCGAACGTCGGACTTATCGGCTAAAATAAGGGCGGCGGAAACCGCGTCCACCGGTACGCCCGTGCCCTCGTCGTGGTTGCCGATTGCCGAAACTACCGTCGCGATGTCGCGGGCGTCCATATTAAGATTGTCTAAAATTCTGAACGCCATTACCGCGCCGCTTTGGGAATGCTCTATACGGTTTACAAGGTTGCCTATATCGTGCAGGTATGCCGCAATGCGTGCAAGCTCAATTTCGTGCTCGGAATAGCCCATAACCGACAGAATGTAGCGGCAGGTCTCTGCGACTTTACCAACGTGGGCAAAGCTGTGTTCGGTAAAGCCCAATGCCGCAAGCGACCTGTCCGCACCCTCAATATACGCTTTAATCGATTTATTCTTTTTTAATTCTTCATAGGTAAGCATAGTTTTCCTCCCTTACGGGAGACGCACCTAATGAACTCCCGTTATTGAATATTCCACCCACTCGGCAATGTTTACCGCGTGGTCGCCTATGCGCTCAAGGTATTTCGCAATCATAAGCAGGTCAATGCAGAACTCGCCGTTTGCACGGTCCTCCGAAATAAGGCGCACAAGCTCATCTTTAACACAACTGAAAAGGTTATCCACCTTATCGTCGTACTCCTTAACCGCGCGAGCCAAGGACAAATCCTTTTTTACA
>JBJEOE010000037.1:0-3185 GCA_051880555.1 Acutalibacteraceae bacterium | reverse complement strand
AAGTCGGCTTCGTCTTTCGACATTTTAGCAAGCAAAACAGACGCTTCGACGCTTCTGTCCATATCTCCAAGCACGCCGTACAAATCGTACATTGATGTTGTCGCGTTCTCTGCGGCAATTTCGGTATTCCCGAAAGCCGTTTGAAACGCTGTATCAAGCTTCGCCATTGCGGTTTGCGTTTCTTTTGTACTCTCCGCAAGTCCCAAGAAAGCACCGACAGCGGCAACGCAAGCCGCACCGACAGCGGCAACCGCTCCGGCGGCAATGCCGCCCGCCTTTTTTAGCCCGGCTAATTTGTCGCCCATTTTCTCGCTTGCGTCGCCCGCTTCCTTTGTGCCCTTTGTAACGTCGTCAAGTGATTTGTCGGTTTTGTCAAGTTCGCCGCGCAACCGGTCAAGCTGTTTGCTCTCGTTTGTGATCTGCTTATTTGTGCCGTCAATAGCCCGGTCTATTTCTTCTTGACTCTTGCCCTCGGCTTTCATTTTGTCAATAATCTTTTGCTTTTCAGCGGTCAGCGCGGCTATTTTTTGCTTTTGTATGTCGATTTGCGTATTTAACGTTTTTTGCCGTTTTGTCAGCCCTTCTTCGCTTTCCGTCCAATCGTCCATACCCGCGGCGGCTTCGCGGAATTCTGACTCCGTCGCTCGGATAAGCCTGTCGGCTTCCTGCAATCCGGCTTTTAAGTTTGTTGTATCAATGCTAAAGGACGCGCCCAAACGCTCATTACCTGCCATACTTTCACCACCTTACAAAGCCGCCCAAAAGCTTTTATCTTGTTCTTTCTCTGTAATTGTGCTAACGGGTATCTGATCACGGTTTCGTGATCTCCCGCTTTCCGCCAAATAGTTTATAATCATTATTACTTCGTCTAAATCCTGCCGCATTATTTCAAACGGTGTTACGTTAAAATTCCCGGCAAGAATAAACGTTGTTTTCATAAGTCCGTAAAAAGGTGATTGCGCGGCGGCTACTTCCCCGCCGCTGTCAAGTTTTTTTTGTCACCCGTGCCCGATATGCTATAAGCCTTGCGCATAAGTTGCTTAAATACATTGATAACGTCGTCGCCGCTTGCGCCGGTCTTTAACTCCTCGTCAGTAAGCCCGATAAACAAACGCTTGATAAAGTTGTTAATCATTTCAAAGCGTTCTGCGGTCGTCATATCGTCCATTTTTTCGGACGCTTCGACCGCTTCAAGGTAAAAGCCCCAAGTCACGTTATCGGTTGCGTAGGTCTTTAATATTTCGTCGTTTTCGCCGTATATTTTAAGTTCATATTTTGCCATTTTGTTTTCCTCTCTTGCTTATTATTAAGAACGGGCAACGATACCCGCCGCCCGTTCCCTTGCGCCGGTTATGCCGTTACTACCTTTTCGGTATACTCGCCGATGTTATCGGGGGTTATAACTTGCGCCGTCCAAACCGCGTCGGCTTTAAGCTTAGTTGTCGCCGTGTCAATGCGCATAACCTTTCTGCCCTTGCCGCCGTTTGTAAATTTGTGCTGTGTTCTGTACGCGGTAAAAGGAAGCGTCATACCCGCCGCGTCGGTGCTGTCGTCCTCTGTCTTTGTGGACTCTTCCGCGCCGCCGTATGTGCATTTGAGGAACCAAAAGTATTCGCTTGTTCCGTCGGTGTAGTCCTTTTTGCCGCTGATTGCAAAGTATTTACTATGCGCCGTGCCGTCGTCCATAATTGCGCCGGTTGTGGTGTCAATGTCTTTGCCTTCAAGCCAAGCGTTAAACGCCGCACGGATAGCCGCGCCGATAATCTCCATTTCGGACGGATTTTCCTTTGCGATTTCCTCGTACATATCGTTGTCGTAATAAATTTGCGTCTTGTCAACGCTCTTTGTTATTTTAAGTTCTCCCGCCGGTATAAGCTGTTCGGGCTTGCCCGCGGGCGTGTATGCTTCGGGGGTGTCGGTGATCTCGTCAATGTAGATTTCCGACAAACCGCGAAGCAAACCGAATTTCTTTACTGCTTCTGCCATTGTGTGTACCTCTCTTTATCAAGATAAATATTCCGTAGCGTAAAAATCCATAGCCCAACCCGTGTGTGTCGGCTCGTCGCTCGCGAAGTCGTAGCCCTTGCCCTGCGGGATAAAGCCCGCCGCACGCAAAGCGGCGCGTATTTCGTCCGGTTTTGTATTTACAAGCGCGGCGTCGGTGCTAAAGAAAAACACGCTAAACGACCAATCGTAAGATTTAACGCCGTTGTCAAAGTGCGCGGCGTCGGCGGTGCTGTCAGCCCAAAAGGTAACAAAGCTTTCGGGGTATGCTTCGTCGGGGTTCATTGTGCCGTGCAAAAATAGCGTTTTGCCCTCGACAAAACCGCACGTTTTAAGCGCGTCAATTAACTTTTGTTTCACCCTTTCAGCCCCCCTAAAATTTTATCAAGCGTTTCCGCTTGCGCTTTCTTTATCTTCGGTTTAGCCTTTTTCTTTGCCTTTTGGATAAAGCCTTTTGTGGGCTGTTGTCCGTGCTTGCTCCGTCGCGGCGTGCCGTAGTTAGCAAAAACAACCTTGTACCCGTCGGACGGGTTGCGCGGGTCGTAGTTGCCTTTTTTATAGCCTACGCGTGCGGTATGTCGGTTGCCCGATGTTTCAATTTCGGGCGGCGGCATACGGTTTATTAGCCCGCTGTCGACGTCTGATCTTTGCATTTGCGCTTTTAATTCGCTTTGCATAATGTCCGCCGACGTTTGCAAGCATTGTTTCGTCGCGGCGTCAATATCTCCGCCCGCTTTTTGGATTTTTTCAAGCAATTCGTCAAAGCCTTCAAGCTTTATTTTTATAGCCATATCAAGCCCCGCCCTTTACGCGGCGTACCTTGAATTTCAAAAACTTGTTGCGCATTTCGATGTTTTCCGGCTCGCCTAATATTTCGTAAATCTTTGCGCCGTCGCTGTCCTCTGTGCCGTCAAGCAGTACGACGCGGCAATTGCTCTTTACGTCTGGGCGGTACCGGCAAACAACTTGCGCCGTGTCCTCGATTGATACGACGCCGTTGTCGCTTCTCTCCGTGCCGCCGTAGGTCTTGAAATTAGCCATTATAACGCCGCTGACGTTTTTCCACGTCTTTGTATTGACGCCGTAAGAAACCGCTGTTAAGGGCTGTTGCAACCGTAAAGGCGTAGTCATTTGCGCGCTCTCTGCCGGGTTATACATTGTCGCCCGCCCCCTTTAACTTT
>JBJEOE010000036.1:0-17343 GCA_051880555.1 Acutalibacteraceae bacterium | reverse complement strand
CAAGAGATGAGACAAGTACGAACAAAATTATTCAAATGTCAGGCGTGACGGGTTCGACTCTCGTCAGCCTATATTGAAAGAGGCGCGACTTATGGACGCTATTGACCTAAAAATAATAACTCTACTGCAAAAAAACGCCCGTATGCCCCTAAAGCTGTTGGCTGAGCAGGTTTTTTTGTCCTCCCCCGCCACAGCGGCGAGGATTGAAAAGCTTGAGCGCGAGGGTATTCTCGAATCCTACACCGCGAACCTAAACCTAAAAAAAGCTGGATTTCCAATAATCGCTTTCATAAGGCTCGACCTTGACCCGAAGCTCAAGCCAACCTTTTACCCATTTATCCGCTCGAACCCCAATGTGCTTGAATGCAACTGCGTTACGGGCAGATATTCACAGCTTATTAAGGTCGCCTTTGAAACAACCGAGGCGCTTGACGGGTTTATAGGCGAGCTTAACAATTACGGTCACACCGAAACGCAGATAGCCTTTTCTACACCACAGCCTCCCCGCGGCTTAGGAATTGAGACCCTTAAAACCGAAATTGAGTAGAGCTGAGGTTGCAAGAAACATTATACCGAACATCTGTTCATATGTCAAGGTTTTTTTATAAAATAAAGGAATAATTTACAAAAAAAGACAGGAAGCCTTCTAAAAAACTTCCTGTCTTTTTTAATACGGTATTATTCCATTTCAAACGCGCCTGTGTAAAGACGGTAATAGGTTCCCTTTTCCTCGATAAGCTTTTTATGACTGCCGCGCTCGATTATTCTGCCGTGGTCAAGCACCATAATCACGTCGGAGTTCTGAACGGTTGAAAGCCTGTGGGCGATAACAAATACCGTTCTTCCCTGCATCAGTCTATCCATACCCTTTTGGACGATAGCCTCGGTTCTGGTATCAATGCTCGAGGTAGCCTCGTCAAGAATCATAACCGGCGGGTCGGCGACCGCCGCACGTGCAATGGAAATCAACTGCCTTTGACCCTGCGAAAGTCCGCTGCCGTCCCCTGTTAAAACGGTGTTGTAGCCCTCGGGCAGCATTTCGATAAAGCCGTGAGCGTTTGCAAGCTTAGCCGCCGCGATACATTCTTCATCGGTCGCGTCAAGTCTGCCGTAGCGGATATTTTCCATAACCGTTCCCGTAAAGAGGTTTACGTCCTGCAAAACTATACCGAGACTGCGGCGCAAATCCGCCTTTTTAATCTTATTGATATTAATGCCGTCATAGCGGATTTTACCGTCGGCAATATCGTAAAAGCGGTTGATAAGATTGGTAATCGTGGTCTTGCCCGCACCCGTGGAGCCGACAAAGGCGATTTTCTGCCCAGGCTCAGCGTAAATATCGATATTGTGAAGCACAATCTTTTCGGGTACATAGCCGAAATCAACATCATAAAGTCTTACGTCGCCCGTAAGCTTGGTATAGGTCACGGTGCCGTCTTTATGCGGATGTCTCCATGCCCACATTCCCGTGCGATTATCGCTTTCGGTGATGTTTCCGTTTTCGTCCTCTTTAGCGTTTACAAGAGTAACGTAGCCGTCGTCCACCTCGGGATTTTCGTCCATAAGCTCAAACATTCGCTCGGTACCCGCCATAGCCATTACCACAGAGTTTATCTGCTGGGAAACCTGACTTATGCTCATAGTAAACTGCCTTGTCATATTAAGAAACGGCACGACCACGGCAACCGATATTGCCTTACCTGAGAATGAAAGGTTAGGCACGCCGAAGAGTATTAATATTCCCCCGACTAAGGCGATAAGCACATACAGAATATGACCGATATTCCCCATAATCGGCATTAGTATATTTGCGAACTTATTGGCGCTTTCCGCGTCGCTGAACAGCTGCTCGTTAAGCCTGTCAAAGGCTTTTTCGCTTTCCTCCTCGTGACAAAAGACCTTGACAACCTTCTGCCCGTGCATCATTTCCTCGATATAACCCTCAACCGCGCCTATAGATTTCTGCTGTTTAACAAAGTATTTCGCGCTGTTGCCTCCCACCTTTTTAGTGACCAGCATCATAGCGAAAACGCCCAAAAAGACAAGCAAGGTCATCCAGACGCTAAAAAACAGCATATAGCCAAGCAGGGCTATGATAGTCAGCGCGGAGGTAAAAAGCTGAGGAATACTCTGGGAAATCAGCTGACGAAGCGTATCAATATCGTTGGTGTAGTGGCTCATAATATCGCCGTGTGTGTGGGTATCGAAATACTTTATCGGCAGGCTCTGCATTGAACCGAACATTTTTTGCCGCATTTTATTAAGGAAGCCCTGAGTGACTACCGCCATAAGCCTTGAATAAATAAAGCTTGAGACGATACCCACAAGGTAAAAGCCTATCATAATCATTATTATACGCAAAAGCCTTGCGTAAATCGCGGTATAGCCTACCTTTAAGCCGTCGGAAATTATCAGCACAATTTGGTTTAAAAACAGCGAGGAAACCGTGCCCGAAACGGCGCTTAAGAGAATACATATCCCAACTATCACAAGATATGTCTTATAGTATTTAAAAAGGTATTTAATAAGACGGGATATTGTTCCCTTGGTGTTTTTTGCCTTAGGACCGCCCCTCATACCTTTATGTCCCATAGGTCCTGCCATTATTCCTCACCTGCCTTATTCTGTGAATAGTAAACCTCTTTATATATATCGTTGGACTTAAGAAGCTCGCTGTGGGTTCCGACGGCGTTTATATGTCCGTCCTCCATTACAATAATACGGTCGGCGTCCTGAACCGAGGAAACGCGCTGAGCAATTATAATTTTTGTAGTATCGGGTATTTCGGTTGCAAAGGCGTTTCTAATAAGCGAATCGGTCTTGGTATCAACCGCGCTGGTAGAATCGTCCAAAATAAGAATCTTCGGCTTTTTAAGGAGAGCCCTTGCAATACAAAGTCTTTGCTTCTGCCCTCCCGATACGTTAGTACCGCCCTGCTCAATATGGGTGTCGTATTTATCGGGGAATGAGTTTATAAACTCGTCTGCCTGAGCTAATTTGCATACCCTGACAATTTCCTCGTCGGTAGCGTTTTTATCGCCCCAGCGCAGGTTTTCCTTTATCGTGCCCGAAAAAAGTATATTTTTCTGCAAAACTACTGAAACCTCGTTACGCAAGGACTCAATATCATAATCCTTTACGTTAACGCCGCCGACCGATACAGAACCGTCGGTCACGTCGTAAAGCCGGGAAATAAGCTGAATAAGGGTGGTTTTACTGCTTCCCGTTCCGCCCAAAATGCCGATAGTTTCGCCCGATTTGATGTGAAGATTTATGTCCTTAAGGGCGTACTTTTCCGCACCCTCGTGATATTTAAAGGAAACGTTATCAAAGTCTATACTGCCGTCCGCAACCGTTTTAACGGGGTTTTCGGGGTTTTTAATCGTGCTTTCTTCTTTCAGAACCTCGTAAATTCTCTGCATTGAGGCGCTGGATATTGTAATCATTACAAATATCATAGAAAGCATCATAAGGCTTGAAAGAATCTGCATTCCGTAGGTGAAAAGACTTGAAAGCTCCCCCACGCCCATAATACTGCCGCCGCTGTTTATAATAAGCTTTGCCCCTAAATAGGAGACTAACACCATTGCAACATACATCGCGATCTGCATAATCGGCTGATTTAAGGCGACCAGCTTTTCCGCCTTAGTAAAGTCGCCGCAGACGTCGTCCGCCGCCTTGTTGAATTTCTGCTTTTCGTAGTCCTCGCGGACAAAGGACTTAACAACTCGCATACCCTTTACGTTTTCCTGTACCGAGTTATTAAGGGTGTCGTACTTTTTGAAAACGCTGTTGAAAAGCGGCATAGCCTTTCTGATTATCATAAGCAGCGCAAACGCCAGAAAAGGCACTATCGCGACATATACCGTTGAAAGCTGTGGACACATTGCAAACGCCATTATAATAGAAAAAACAAGCATAAAAGGCGCGCGTACAGCCAGTCGAATTATCATCATATATGCCATCTGCACATTAGTAACGTCGGTTGTCAGACGGGTTACAAGGCTTGAGGTAGAGAATTTATCAATATTTGAAAAGGAAAAATCCTGCACCTTATAAAATAAATCGTGCCTAATATTTTTCGCAAATCCCGCCGCGGCGGTAGCGCAGGTACTTCCTGCAAGCGCCCCGAAAAAGAGCGAAACAAAGGCTATCAAAATAAGTCCGCCGCCGTAAATAAGTATCATTTTCATATCGGTGCCGTTCTCGATATTATTAATAAGCTTTGCGATGAAAAAGGGTATAATACATTCCATCACAACCTCGAGCGACACAAAAATCGGAGTGAGCAGGGAAGTTTTCTTATACTCCCTTACGCATCCCAAAAGCGTTTTTATCATAGTAACAACCTTTCTGCCGCTGAATTTTGCGGCGCGTTAATTTTATTCTTCCATATTTGCCTTTAATTTTTGCATTACAGAGAAAAAAGCGTCAAGCTCTATGTCGGTCAGCCCCTTGCGAAGCCGCTTTTCACGCCTTTTTATATCCTCGGCAATACAGTTGTGAAGCTGTATTGCCTTTTCGGTAAGGACAATTTTTTTAAGCCGCGCGTCGCTTTCAACGCTCTGTCTTGTAATAAAGCCGTTTTTTTCCATAAGCTTTAAAATATTACTGGCGGTAGAGCGGCGAATTGAAAACTTTTCCTCAAAATCCTTTTGGAAAATATCCCTGTCGCGGTTTTCGTAAAAATAATCGATAGCCCAACCCCTGACGCCCTTGTTCGGTTTAAACTCAAGCTCGTCGGCGTGGTTTTCAATATCGCGCCTAATAAGATTTGAAAGATTTCTAATTTCAAGCCCAATAAGCTTCTCGGGTGGCATATAATCACCTCGCAAATTAAATGTTAGCTTGCTAACTATTATATCCGTATAAACCTTAATTGTCAACAGATATATAATGAATTTTTTGTGAATAACGTTCTTCTGATACCTGCTTATAAAATTTAAACATTAGAAACGGCGGGAGCAAGCCCCCGCCCTACGCTGTCAAATTAAGCTCCTCCGTTTTAATATTCGTAAAATTATTATTTTCTTATTTCGCCAGCGGGTGGAATTTCGCGTAGGCGGAGGTGTACTTGCTCTTAATAAACTGCGCGTAGACCTGTGTTGAGGAAATATCCGAATGACCCAGCATTTCCTTTATATCCTTAAGCTGTGCGCCGTTTTCGAGCAGATGCGCGGCAAAGGAGTGGCGGAGTGTGTGGGGCGTAATATCCTTTTTAATCCCCGCCGTTTCCGCGTAATGCTTGATTATCTTCCAAAAGCCCTGTCGCGACATCGGCTGACCGTTCATATTGGTAAAGAGCCTGTCCTCCGCGCTGTCGGCAACGATTACGGGTCTTACATTTACAAGGTAATTAGCAACCGCCTTTACCGCCCCCGGGTACATAGGAACAATGCGCTCCTTTTTTTCGTTATGTAAATGTAGGAGACCTATCTGCAAATTAACGTCCGAAACGGTAAGTTCGATAAGCTCCGAAACCTTTATACCCGTGGCGTACAAAAGCTCAAGCATAGCCTTGTCCCGTCTGCTTTTATAGTCTGTTCCGTCAGGCTGTGACAAAAGCAAAACAATCTCGTTGGAGTCGAGTATTCCGGGAAGCTTTTTTTCAGCCTTTTTAAGCTTGATTCCGTCGGCGGGGTTTTCTGAGCACTCGCCCGAAGAAATTAAAAACTTATAAAAACAGCGTATTGAGGCGATAATACGCGTTTTTGTAGACTCCGATTTTCCGAGCATTGTTAGATAATCCAAATAACCGCGAAGCACGGCGGCGTCGGCGTTTAAAATATCCTTGCCGGAGGTTTTTAAGTAATCCGAATATTGATTAATGTCGCGCAAGTAGGATTCAACCGTATTAGACGAGGATTTTTTCACATTAAGCAAATACGCGTTAAATTCCGAAATTAAATCCTTCATTTTAAACCTCCTTAAAAGTTTTTAAAGCGTCAGTCCCCCGATAAAAAAGCAGGAAAGCGCCGCGTCGGTAAGAGCCGAAGCCAGAGCAATAAGCGATATTAAAAGATACCGCCCGCAATAGTTCTTAAAATCATATGATAAATTAACAGCGGGGGTCGCCGGCAGGGACATTCTTGCAATAAGCAAAGAAAACCGAACCGACTCCCTTGAAGCCAAGAGAAGCGCAATCACAAAAACAAATGCCGACGGAATTATCAGCACCGCGTTAAAGGCAATACCCTTGACCGTGTACTGCGAATACAAAAATGCGGAAACGCCGCCGTAAAGTATGCCGCGCAAGACGGCAGCCACAGGCACAAGCACAACTCCCAGCATTGAGGTTCCCGCCGCAAAGACGCAAAGCAAAAAGAGCTCCGCGCTCATAAAGGAATCAAGCGCAACCGAAATAAAGGACGCGCCTGTTCTAAGGGCGGTAAAGCGTTCAATAAAAGACCTCGCATAATCGGAAAGCAGGCGCACCCTGCCCTCACAAAAAATTCCTGCGATAATTCCCGCACAAATAAAAAACACAGGAATAAGCAGACTGTTGTTCTTTGAAAAAAAGTCGCCGAGCCGTAAATTTTTAAGGCTTAACACCTTTCCTTTTCTCATATTATCACTCCCGTTTCTAAGCAATAATATGAAAAACGCGGACAAGATATGCCGAAATTTCAAAAAACAATATTTTGATACCACTATTTATTAAATGGGCTAAATATTGATTCTATTATACATTATGTTAACTTATTCCCGTATTTTCATTGAAATCCGTAAGCTTCGTTAACATAAATTTCAAACGAAAAACGCCTATTTAAAAGTCTGTATTATATTTATACTACATTTTTGTAATTATGTCAACTGCAAATTACAAAGCTCTAAAATATTATGTTAACTGTTTATGTAAACCACACAATATGTGCGCACAAGCGCTTTATGTTAACTCAATTTGTTGTAATTGAGGCTTTAAAATTTTTTTATTATATGTTATACTTATTTCAAAGAAAAATGCGGAGTTGATATAAATGAAAAAAACGGTTATTGTTACGGGCTCATCGAAAGGTATAGGCGCGGCGACGGCTATCCTCTTTGCTCAAAAGGGCTATAACGTGGTAATCAATTATAACGAATCCTACGAGTCGGCGAATATCCTCTGCCGTTCCCTTGTAAGCAACGGCTACTCCTGTATCGCCCAAAAAGCGAACGTTGCCAATAAAATGGAGGTCGATTTAATGGTAAAGGAAACCCTTTACAAATTCGGCTCGGTGGACGTGATTATAAACAATGCGGGAATAGCTTTTCAGGGGCTTATAACCGACACCGACGAGATTGATTTTGATAAAATTATAGATGTAAATTTAAAGGGCGTTTTCAACTGCTGTAAATCGGTGACCCCTGTTATGGTAAATCAGAAGTCGGGCAGAATTATAAATATTTCCTCTATGTGGGGACAGGTCGGCGCCTCCTGCGAGGTAGCCTACTCCGCCGCAAAGGCGGGTGTTATCGGTCTTACAAAGGCGCTTGCAAAGGAGTTAGCACCCAGCGGTATTACCGTCAACTGCATAGCTCCCGGGCTTATAGAAACCGCAATGAACTCCAACCTTTCGGTCGAAGAGCTTAACAGCTTTGTTGAGGAAATCCCCTTAGGCAGAATGGGCAGCGCGGACGAAATCGCTGCCGCCGCCCTCTTCCTCTCCTCCCCCGACGCCGAATACATAACGGGACAGATTTTAGGTATTAACGGCGGGTATGTAATCTGATTATCCGAAAAACTTAATATATTAATACCGAAAAACAGGCAATCAGGAGGCTGCGTCCCCTAATTGCCTATTTTGATTAACTGATGTATCGGCGCAACGGGACAATTAGGGCTGTCCCCTACACAATCTCCAATGATAAATGTAGGTGACGGTGCCCACACCGTCCCGCGATACAAATTTTATTGTTCTATGTAGGGCAGGGGCTTGCTCCTGCCGTTTTTAATGTTTGATTTCCATTATATAAACAATTACCCCAACGCCACGTCTAAAATCATCATAAGGCAAAAGCCGACGGCGAAAAAGACCGTTCCTATATTGGAATGCTCCCCCGCCGACATTTCGGGGATAAGCTCCTCCACGACAACATAAAGCATAGCTCCCGCCGCAAAGCTTAAAAAATACGGAAGCGCAGGCAGAACTAACCTTGCCGCCGCAAGAGTTATAAGCGCGCCTATCGGCTCTACTATACCCGAAAGTGCGCCCCTTAAAAAGGCGCCCGATTTGCTTACCCCTTCAGCTCTTAGCGGCATTGAAATAATCGCGCCCTCGGGGAAATTCTGAATAGCAATACCCAGTGAAAGCGCAAGCACTCCCGCGGCGGTAATACCCGAATTGCCCGAAAGAAAGCCTGCGAAAACCACGCCGACCGCCATTCCCTCGGGGATATTATGTAGGGTTACCGCAAGCACCAGCATTGTGGTTTTTTGAAGTCGGCTTTTGGGTCCCTCGGCTTTATCCTCATTTATATGAAGATGCGGAATTATACGGTCGAGCAGTAAAAGGAATAAAATTCCAGCCCAAAAGCCCACGGCGGCGGGTACAAAGGACCATTTGCCCAAATCCTCCGCCTGTTCAAGCGCGGGAATTAAAAGGCTCCAGACCGAAGCCGCCGTCATAACCCCCGCCGCAAAGCCCGAGAGCGAGCGCTGTAACCTGTCGCTCATTCCGTTTTTCATAAAGAAAACGCAGGCAGAGCCTAAAACCGTACCTAAAAAAGGAATTAATAATATACAAAACGATTTTATATCCATTATATTAACCTACAAATACTATTTAAAGCACTTCAATATCTATTGAGGTGATAATTACGTCATCACAGGGCTTGTCGTTAACGGTCTCGACCTCGGCGATTTTATCGACAATATCCAGCCCCTCAAAAACCTGACCGAAAACGGTGTGGCGGAAGTCAAGCCACGGAGTACCGCCTAATTCCCTGTACGCCTCTATTATATCGCGGGGAAAGCCGCTGTCTGTAAGCTCCTCCATCTGTTCGAGCATATTCGCGGGAGCCTCGTTTGCCTGAACGATAAAGAACTGACTGCCGTTGGTGTTAGGGCCTGCATTAGCCATTGAAAGCGCGCCGCGCAGGTTGTGAAGCTCGGTATCAAACTCGTCCTCAAACTTTCCGCCCCAAATGGATTCGCCGCCGATACCCGTACCAAGCGGGTCGCCGCCCTGAATCATAAAGTCCTTAATAACACGGTGGAATTTAAGCCCGTCATAATAGCCGTTTTTAGCGTGGGTGATAAAGTTTTCCGCGGTTTTAGGGGTCTTGTCGGGGAAAAGCTTTATTTTTATATCTCCCATATTTGTATGCATTGTTGCGATTGTGTCTCCCTTTTCGGGGGTCTTTAACTGAAAAGCGTTCATATTTTTCTCCTTAAATAGTGTATTTATCGGCTTTTTGCCGTATTTTATGCTTGTATTTTACCACCATATATAGTATAATACAAGTACTTTTTGAAATATATATTATTACTTTTAAAGGAGCAGCCCATATGAAATGTCCTTTCTGCGGATTTGAAGAAAGCAAGGTAATCGATTCGAGACCGACCGACGAGGGTCAGCGCATACGCCGCCGCCGCGAGTGTCTGCAGTGTTCTAAGCGCTTTACCACCTATGAAATAATCGAAAGTCTGCCGATTATTGTTATTAAAAAGGATAAGTCGCGCGAGACCTTTAACAGGGACAAGCTTATGACAGGTCTTCTTCGCGCCTGCGAAAAGCGCCCTGTATCAATCGACACGCTTGACAATATGATAGACGAAATCGAGACCGTACTGCAAAACTCTCTTGACCGCGAGGTAAGCAGTGAAAAAATCGGTCAGCTTGTTATGGAAAAGCTTAAGAAGATAGACGAGGTGGCGTATGTGCGCTTTGCCTCTGTTTACCGCCAGTTTAAGGATATTAACACCTTTATGCGCGAGCTTAATAAGCTTTTGCAAAACGATTAACTTCTTTAGGAGAGAACTATGAACGACAACGAGAAAATGGCGGAGCTATTGCTCCCCGATATTGATAAAACCCCCGATTATTACGAGGAATTATATAAGCCCCGTACCCTCCCCGAGGGGGCGAGGGTAACAAGAATAGCCCCCAGCCCTACAGGGTATCTTCATTTAGGTACGCTTTTCGCCGCCCTTGTAAACCGCATAACTGCCACCTCTACATCCGGAGTGTTTTATACCAGAATTGAGGACACCGACAAAAAGCGCGAAATCGAGGGCGGTATAGAGGACATTATTTCGGGTCTTGACCGCTTCGGGATTAATATTGACGAAGGCTTTGTTGCCGCCGATAAGCAGTCGGGCGAGTACGGACCTTACAAGCAGAGCGAGCGCGCCGAAATTTATCAGACCTACGCAAAGTCCCTTATAAGACAAGGGCTTGCCTACCCCTGCTTCTGCACCGCCGAGGAATTGGACGAGGTACGTAAAATTCAAGAGGAGCAAAAGGAGCGCACGGGCTATCACGGAAAGTGGGCAAAGCACCGTTATATAACCTTTGAAGAAGCAAAGGCTTTAATTGACGAGGGCAAGCCCTATGTTGTGCGCCTTAAGTCCCCCGGCAGCGAGGAAAACAGGATTGTATTTGACGACTGCGTTAAGGGAAAAATTGAAATGCCCGAGAACGACGAGGATTTTGTAATCTTAAAGTCGGACGGCATACCGACCTATCATTTCGCCCACGCGGTGGACGACCACTTAATGCACACCACCCATGTGCTTCGCGGCGACGAATGGATTTCCTCTGTTCCGAAGCACATTCAGCTGTTTAAGCTGTTAGGCTTTAAGCCGCCTAAATACGGGCATATCTCCCCTATTATGAAGCTTGATAATGGCGCAAAGCGCAAGATTTCCAAGCGCAAGGATCCCGAGGCGGCGGTGCATTTCTTCGCCGAGCAGGGGTATGACAGCGAAAGCGTTATCGAATATCTTATGACAATCGCCGCCTCTGATTTTGAGGATTGGCGCAGGGCTAATCCCGATAAATCATATAAGGATTTTAAGTTTAATTTAAAGAAAATGAGCGTTTCGGGCGCACTCTTTGATTCGGATAAGCTTAATGACGTATCGAAAACGGTTATTTCAAAGCTTGACAGCGGCACGGTTTATAACAAGCTAACCAACTGGGCGAAGGAATTTGACCCCGAGTTCTATGAGATTCTTACCGAAAAGCCCGATTATACAAGGTCTATGCTTTCAATCGACCGTGACGTCCCGAAGCCCCGCAAGGATATTGCTAAATGGAGCGAGGCAAAGGACTATTTCTCCTACTTCTTTGATAAGCTCTACAACCCCGATTTCACCCTGCCCGAAAATATCGCCCCCTCGGACGCGGCGGAGTTCCTTAAAAAATACAAATCGGTTTACAACGCGTCGGACGACCGACAGCAGTGGTTTGACAGAATAAAGCAAATCGCCCCCGAAATCGGCTTTGCATCTGAAACAAAGCAGTACAAGGCAGACCCCCAAAGCTATAAGGGTCACGCGGGCGATTTAAGCACGGTACTGCGCATTGCGGTGACTTCAAGGCGCAACACCCCCGACCTTTGCAGTATTATGCAGGTTTTAGGGAGTGAAACCTGTATCTCCCGCATTGACGCGGCGATTAATTCATTATGAGGAGATTATTTTATGTCAGACATAATTAAAACCGAGGAAAATTCAGCACCCTCTAATTTTATACACGATTTTATTGACGAGGATTTAAAGGAGGGCGTGTATTCCCACGTACAGACCCGTTTTCCTCCCGAGCCCAACGGATATTTGCACATAGGTCATGCAAAGGCGATTTCAATCGATTTCGCCACCGCCGAGAAATACGGCGGAAAATGCAACCTCCGCTTTGACGATACCAACCCTGTAAAAGAGGACGTCGAGTATATAGAAGCGATTGAGGAAGATATTAAATGGTTGGGCTTTCATTGGGACAATGTGTATTTCGCCTCGGATTATTTTGATTTTCTTTACGACTGCGCCTTAAAGCTTATTGACAAGGGTTTAGCCTATGTTGACGAAAGCAGTGCGGACGAGATTCGCGAAATGCGCGGCACACTTACCGAGGCGGGCAAGGAAAGCCCCTACAGAAACCGACCCATAGAAGAAACAAAGGACCTTTTTAAACGTATGACCGAGGGCGAGTTCGATAACGGCGATATGGTTTTAAGGGCTAAAATCGATATGTCTTCTTCAAACCTTAATATGCGTGACCCGATTATCTACCGCATTATGAAGGCGAGCCATCACCGCACGGGGGACAAATGGTGCGTTTATCCTATGTACGATTTCGCCCACCCATTAAGCGACGCAAGAGAGGGTGTCACCCACTCCCTTTGCTCGCTCGAATTTGAAAATCACCGCCCGCTCTACAACTGGTTTTTAGAGGCGCTTGATATTCCGAACCCGCCAAGACAAATTGAATTTGCGCGTATGAACGTAAACTACACCCTTACAAGCAAGCGCAAATGCCTAAAGCTTGTAAACGACGGTCTGGTTTCGGGCTGGGACGACCCGAGAATGGCGACAATCTGCGGAATGAGACGGCGCGGCTATCCCGCAAAGGCAATACGCGATTTCGTTGAAAAATCGGCGTTTCTAAGGCGTACAGCGTTATTGATTACGCACTATTGGAGTCCTGCGTAAGGGATTATTTAAATGAAAACGCAGAGCGCGCAATGGCAGTTTTAAGACCGCTTAAAATTATAATCGATAATTATCCGGAGGGCAAAACCGAGGAAATTGCGGTTGATATTAACCCCGCTAAGCCTGAGCTCGGCAAGCGTTCTGTCACCTTTTCCAAGGAAATATTTATCGAACAGGACGATTTTATGTTAGACCCACCGGGTAAATACTTCCGTCTCTGCCCGACAAAGGAGGTTCGGTTAAAGGGCGCATATTATATTAAATATTCTTCCCACGAAACCGACGAAAACGGCAATATAACTGCCGTACACTGCACCTACGACCCCGAAAGCTTCGGCGGCGAGACACCTGACGGCAGAAAGGTAAAAGGTACGCTTCATTGGGTAAGCGCGGCAAGCTCTTTTGACTGTGAAGTAAGGCTTTACGACCGCCTTTTCAACGTTCCTAACCCCAGCGACGAGGAGGGGGTTTCCTCCTTTGCGGATAACCTTAATCCCGATTCGCTTACCGTTCTTACGGGCTGTAAGCTTGATAACTCCCTTAAAAACGTCAAGGCGGGAGACACCTTCCAGTTTATGAGACAGGGCTATTTCTGCGTTGACCCCGACAGCAACGAGGAAAAAACCGTCTTTAACCGCACGGTAGCGCTTAAGGATTCCTTTGCGAAAAAGGCGTAAATTATGACTGTTAAAGATATTTTTGACTTTTTAAACGAGAAATTCCCGACCGAGACCGCCTGTGATTTTGATAACGTCGGTCTCCTGGTCGGCGACCCTGATACGGAAGTTAAAAAGGCGGTTGTCGCCCTTGACTGCACCCCGAGCGCGGTTAATACCGCCCTTAAAAACGGCTGTCAGCTTATAATCTCCCACCACCCCGTTATATTTGACCCGTTAAAGCGAGTCTTAGCGGGGAGCGCGGTTTATGAGGTTATTAAAAGCGGTATTTCGGTAATTTCTATGCACACTAACCTTGACGTAGGTATAGGCGGCGTAAACGACTGCCTATGCTCTGCCCTATCTTTAGAAAATCTCACAAAGGTTGCCGCGGCGGACGGGTATCTGCTCAATGTCGGTGAGTTACCCTCTCCCATTTACCCAGACGGCTTAGCTAAATATATTAATGATAAGTTAGGCGGCGGGGTTAAATATTTCGGAGCGGACAAAGAAATAAAACGTGTATTGCTCTGCTCAGGCAGCGGCGGATCTTATGTAAGTGAGGTATTAAAGCAAGGCTGTGACGCGCTTATTACCGCCGACGTTAAGCACAACCAATTCCTTGACGCCGAGCGTCTGGGCGTTTCCATCTTTGACGCGGGACACTTTGAAACCGAGGATGTTGTAACCGAGCCATTAAAACAGCTGTTAACACAAAAATTTTCTTCAATTCAATTTATCTCAGAGCATACAACTAAAATCAAATACGTTTAGGTATCAAAAAATCAAGCCCTGCCAACAGCAGGGCTTGATTTATAGGTTGTATTACTGTAAATCTTTCTTTTCACCTTTAACGCATAGCGAATAATTACCGCTTTTAAGAATATTAACAAGCTCGTCAATACTTTCAATAGGCTTTTCGGTGAATATTCCCGACCTACCTATTCTTTCATCACTCGCGCTGTGAATATCTCCGCCCGAGGTCATTATTTTTTTATATTTTACGGCAAAATCATAGGCTTTTTGGTTTTCCTCATCATAATTGCAGGAGTTGAAAATCTCCGCACCGTCCGCACAGTAAAGCTCGGGCTGAACGGATTTATCGTTATATTCTCTGTCCCTGAACGGGTGCGCCTGAACAACTATGCACCCAGCGCTCTGCAAAAGTCGGCACATATCCTCAACATTCATACCCTCTATTTCGGGGTGCTCGTAGAGAAATTCTTTATGAAGCCCATAAAACAGTATATCGTGACCGCCCGCGTAGGAGTACTCCGCGCCGAAAAACGCCTTGAAATTTTCGTATTCCTCCGCCGCCTTTGCGGCGCGCGCGTAAGCGGTGTAATACATATCCACTCTTTCACGCCACGGAAGCTCGCGCGGAATGGGGGTAGCGTTATAGCCGCATATAAAATGGTCTGTAACCACAATCCCGTTATAGCCCTTTTCGGCGTAAGCCTTGACCTGCTCCTCGGGTGTGCTTACGCCGCAGCAGCTGCAAGCGTTTGTATGAACGTGTAAATCATACTTATACATAATATTCCTCAAACCTTTGTTATTAAATTGAAAATGTCGGTGCTTGCGCTTCCATTATAGCGCGGAAATCCTCGCCAGAAATTTTTTCCTTGTCAAATAGCACCTTTGCGACCTCATGAAGCTTTGGCATTGCGTTATTTAAAAGCTCAATAGCCTTTTTGTACTGGGTCATAACTACCGACTCGATTTCCTCGTCGATTACAGCGGCTGTTTTCTCGGAATAGTTAGGCGTAGAGGAGAAATCGCGGCCTAAGAATACCTCGTTATCATCGTGACCGTAGGTTACAAGCCCTAACTTATCGCTCATACCGAATTTGGTAACCATCTTGCGCGCAAGGTCGGTGGCTCTTTCAATATCGTTGGACGCACCCGTGCATACGTCATTCTGGGTTAGCTGTTCCGCCGCTCTGCCGCCTAACAGCGAGCAAATCTGCTCTAACATCTGATTTTTAGAGGTGTGCCCCCTGTCGTCGGTCGGCAGATACATAGTATAGCCCGCCGCCATACCACGCTGAATAATCGAAATCTGGTGAACGGGATCCTGCGTTGGCAGGAAGTAGGAAACAACCGCGTGACCCGCCTCGTGGTAAGCGGTCACAAGCTTGTCCTTATCCGATACGATATGCGACTTCTTCTCGGCACCCATTACCACCTTAATGGTAGCCTCTTCTATTTCCTCCTGAGTAATCGCCTTCTTTTTATGCCTTACGGCAAGGAGTGCGGATTCGTTTAAGAGGTTTGCAAGATCCGCGCCCGTAAAGCCTGAGGTGGATTTTGCAATGGTAGCAAGGTTTACGTCGGGGCCTAAGGGCTTTCCTCTTGAATGAACCTTTAATATCTCTTCTCTGCCCTTTACGTCGGGATAGTTAACGGTAATCTGACGGTCAAAACGACCCGGACGCAGAAGCGCCTTATCTAGTATATCGGGGCGGTTGGTTGCCGCCATAACAATAACGCCCTCGTTTGCGCCGAAGCCGTCCATTTCAACAAGCAGCTGGTTTAAGGTCTGCTCGCGCTCGTCGTGACCGCCGCCTAAGCCTGCTCCGCGCTGGCGGCCTACCGCGTCAATCTCATCGATAAAGATAATCGCGGGGGCTTCCTTTTTAGCCTCGCCGAACAAATCGCGCACGCGAGACGCACCCACACCTACGAACATCTCAACAAAATCGGAGCCCGAAATCGAGAAAAACGGTACTCCAGCCTCGCCGGCAACAGCACGGGCAAGCAGGGTTTTACCTGTTCCCGGAGGGCCCACAAGCAGTACGCCCTTTGGTATCTTAGCGCCCAATTCGTTATATTTTTTGGGGTCCTTAAGGAAATCGACAATCTCTGCCATTTCCTCCTTTTCCTCGTCCGCACCCGCAACGTCCGCAAAGGTCGTCTTTTTTCTGCCGTCCTCTTTTTTAACCTTGGCCTTTCCGAAGCCCATTGTCTTATCTGTACCCATAGTGGCGTTCATACGCCGCATCAGGAATATCCAGAAAAAGACCATTACGGCTATCATCAGGACGGTCGGAAGAAGATTCATAAGCCACGCGGTCTGACCGCCCGACTTATAATCGTATTTTATAATATTATCCGTGCCCGCGTTTTGCTCGTTGATTTCAGCAACGGTTTCGTTTACGTCGTTGTAGAAAATCGAGGGGTCTGCGACGGTGTAGCGATATTTCTTGCCGTCGTCCCGCTTGGTGTAAACAAGCTCGCCGTTGTAAAGATTCAGCTGAAATTCCGAAATTTCATTGTTCTTTACCATATCGACAATTTCGTAATACTTGGTTTCTACCGTGTTTTTTGAAAGATAGGAAACCGAAAGAATTGCCATAATAAAGACAATCGGTATCGCTATAAACAAAATCACATTTTTCAAATTCTTGTTCAAGGGATAAGCTCCTTTCCTATTTGTCGGCGTAAACCTTGGGCGACAAAACGCCGACATAAGGCAAATTTCTGTATTTTTCGTTATAATCAAGGCCGTAGCCTATAACAAACTCATCGGGTATAACCTTTCCGACATAGTCAGCTTTAATATCCGCCTGACGGTTGGCGGGCTTATCGAGAAAGGCGCAGACCTTAATGCTTGCGGCGTTCCTGTCAAGCAGGACGTTTTTAAGGTAAGCCAAAGTTATGCCCGAATCGAGAATATCCTCAACCAACAGTATATCGCAGCCGTCGGGGTTAATGTCAAGATCCTTTTTGAACTTAACCACTCCCGTTGTTTTTGTGCCGCTGTAGGATGATACCGACATAAAATCAATTTCACAGTCGCAGGTTATGCTTCGCATAAGGTCCGCCATAAAGACAACCGCGCCCTTAAGGACGCTTACAAGCAGAAGCTTTTTACCCGCGTAATCGCGTGAAATTTCTTCACCTAAGCGCTTGCATATCTCTTTAATTTCCTCCTCGGAAACGAGGACTTTTTCAACGTCTTTGTCAAGTGACAAATCATTCAACCCCTAATCGTTATATTTTGTGCTCCAACGCCTTAATTATCATAATTTCATTAGAATTTTTTGT
>JBJEOE010000035.1:0-3283 GCA_051880555.1 Acutalibacteraceae bacterium | reverse complement strand
CATATTGTCCTTGGAGAGGGACACTAAAAACTACTACTTTATTATACGAGGATTTTAGTAATGCTGAAAACATTAAAGTATATAAGTCAGCATAAACATTATGTAGGCAAGGAGGGTGCGTTATATGAAAAATATTAAAACCGAATATATTATAACAAATGTACTCTCCAAGTTAAGCGAAGCCGAGCGTAAAGAAAAAATTAACAAAGCTATCAGAACTCTTTGCGTTCTTGATATTGAAAAAAGTGCGGAATTAGTTTATAATGAAAATGTTACATTTCACGGAGGTTTTTGATTTAACTGTACGATTTATCTTGTTCTACCGGACCTTAAAAAATCATATTTTTAAAACAGTAGTGACTGGAGTGATAATGTGATTTTTAAAAGAAAAATTGCGGTGATTTTGGCAGCAGTTTTGTGCCTTGCGATATTTAGCGCCGCATTAGCAAAGGGATATGAATATATCGCCGTCGGCGGCATTGCAAATGAACGGCAGACAATAATTCTTGATGCAGGACACGGCGGGTTTGACGGGGGAGCGGTGGCGCCCGACGGGACTGTTGAGAAAGATATTAATCTGAAAATTGCCCTTACGCTAAAAGAGTTTTTAAAGCAGGGCGGCTTTGAGGTTTTAATGACGAGGGAGAGCGATGTTTCGACCGACGACGTTGAAACCGACAAGATTGCTACCCGCAAAAAAAGCGACCTTAAAAACCGCTTGGGGCTTATGAAGGATAATCCTGACGCGATTTTTGTGAGTATTCATCTCAACAAATTCACAACCTCCGCCGCAAACGGCTCGCAGGTCTTTTACTGCGCAGATCATAATGAGTCAAAGGTGTTGGGCGAGTGCATACAAAAATCGATTGTAAAGCTTTTACAGCCCGAAAATACTCGGGTCAACAAGCAGGCGACCAGCAGTACCTATCTTCTCTACAATGCCACCGTTCCCGCGGTGCTTGTCGAGTGCGGGTTTTTAAGCAATTCCGCCGAGCTTAAAAGGCTTAAGGATGAGGAATATCAGAAAAAAATGGCGTTTTCGATTTTTTGCGGAATAACAAGCTTTTATTCCGAGGGAAATTTATAATATTTTAAATGTGGGAGTATGAAAATGGCAGGGAAAAGCAAAACGGTATATGTCTGCACCGAGTGCGGATTTGAAAGCCCTAAATGGATGGGCAAATGCACCGAGTGCGGCGCGTGGAACACTATGGTTGAGGAGGTGCGTATGCCGCAAAAAACGGCGGTTAGCGCACCTAAGCCCGCCCACGCATTTTCCGCAAGACCGCTTTCTGAGATAAGCGCCGCTGACGAGCATAGATTTGTCACGGGCATTTCCGAGCTTGACAGGGTTTTAGGCGGAGGAATTGTAAAGGGATCTGTCGTGCTGTTGTCGGGCGACCCGGGAATAGGAAAATCCACAATCCTATTGCAGGTCTGCTCCGCTCTGCAGGACAGGCTTGAGATTCTTTATGTATCGGGCGAGGAATCGGCAATACAGATAAAGCTCCGCGCCAAGCGCATAGGGGTTGATAGCGACAGCGTTTCGGTAATGACCGAGACCGACGTGCAGACCGTCTGCGAATATATAAGCTCCGCAAAGCCGGGGCTCGTGATTATCGACTCGATTCAGACTATGCAACACAGCGATATTTCCTCCTCGCCCGGCAGTATCGTTCAGGTAAGGGAATCGACGAATCTGCTTCTTAGAACGGGCAAAAGCCTTGATATTCCGATATTTATTGTCGGTCATGTCAACAAGGGCGGCGACATTGCGGGACCTAAGGTTATGGAGCATATTGTTGATACCGTGCTGTATTTCGAGGGCGAGCGCAACCAGTCGGGCAGAATTTTAAGGGCTATGAAAAACCGTTTCGGCTCTACAAACGAAATCGGTGTCTTTGAAATGACCGAAACGGGACTTTCGGCAGTGGAAAACCCGTCGGCTATGATGCTGTCTGGCAGAATGAGCGACGTTTCGGGCGGCTGTATAACCTGCATTATGGAGGGGACAAGACCTATTTTAGCCGAGGTGCAGGGGCTTGTCACCGCGACGGGCTTTGGCAACGCGCGGCGCACCTCCGCAGGCTTTGATTATAACCGTTTAAACCTTATGCTTGCCGTGCTTGAAAAGCGGCTGGGGCTTTATTTTTCAAATCTTGATACCTATCTTAATATAGTCGGCGGTATACGCCTTGACGAGCCCGCCGCAGACCTTGCGGTTGCTATGGCGCTGGTTTCGGGACTTCGCGATATTCCGATTGACGAATACACGGTAGCCTTCGGCGAAATTGGTCTTTCGGGGGAGCTAAGGTCGGTTCCTCGCGCCCAGTCGCGGGTTACCGAGGCGGCGCGAATGGGCTTTAAAAGATGTATTCTGCCTAAAGCCTGCCTAAAACAAATTACAAATTGCCCCGAATCAATCGAGCTTATCGGTATAAGGCGTCTCTCCGAGGCTGTCGCCCTTATCAGGTGATTTTTCGGTAAAATACGGGCATATACCCGTTATAGAATTAACCGTGCCGCACTTATTCAGCTGACAGCAGCCGTCGGTCTGATATTTGCAGTTTTCGGCGCACCAAATAACACCCAAGCTTAATTTCTCCCCATATTCCGCTCTGCGTGCGGATTGATTGCATTTATTATTATTAGATTCCGTGAGCGTTATATTCAAACGGAAAATTTTAAATCGGAGCAGAACAACTTGAAATAGCTGTTCTGCTCCGATTTTTTAGTTTTATTTTATAAAGCACGATTTCAGGCTGACTGCCGTCTACGCTTTAGCTTGAAATTAGGATAAAGCCTGCACATTCACTTTTTAAATTACATTCCGAGCAATTAGCTCCGCATATTGAACTTATTTTAAACTCCTTAAAAATTATTTCTTTTGAAGCAGCTTTTGCATAATATCGGGGCCGTGGTCTACAAATATTCCGCTTAACGCGGCGTTCTTTTCGGTAAAGGAGGGAACGCCGTCCTTTTTTACCCTACTGTCGTAAATAAGATAGGGAACAGGCTCGGAGGAATGGGTCATAGTGTCAAGCGGGGTCGGGTGGTCGGGCATAATAAGTATGCGGTAATCATCGCCGCAACCCTCAAGGTAGTCGAGCATTAATTTAAGCGCACGGCTGTCGATATACTCAATCGCCTTGACCTTATTTTGAGCCTCGCCGCGGTGACCGCACTCGTCGGGGGCTTCAAAATGCAGGTACACAAGGTCTGTGCCGTTCTTAAAAGCGTCGATTCCCGCCTGTGCCTTGCCCTCAAAATTCGTGTCGATATA
>JBJEOE010000034.1:0-3298 GCA_051880555.1 Acutalibacteraceae bacterium | reverse complement strand
GATAAAAAAGCCGACAGCAACGCATAAAGCGCACACTATCAGCCAAAGCGTTAAAAGTATTAATATTAACACGGTCACTCAAATCCAACCCCCTCGCATATCCTCCGCCGTAACGGAAAGCTTTTTATTTTCGTATTCAATATCCGTAGGTCTTGCCTTAGGTGCTTTCGGGTCTACCGGATGAAAGAACCGCACGTCATAAAAGCCGTATCTTAGCGCGTCCATAAGGTGGTTTTGCGTATCAATCGGCATTCTGTGACCGTTCACCGTGTGCTTTTCGTCATAAACATAAGCCGAAAGCTCGGCAAGCGTGTTTTTACAGAACGGGTCAACCGTTATGCTGTAGCCGTTTATTCGGTCAATGCCGTTTAAAATGCTGTCCCTGCCCTTTTCGGAGGGGAGTATGCGTGATATTCCCAACCGCCTTAAATCCTCGTTAGACTTAGGCTCTGCGCAGTCGGCGCGTATGCGCTCCTTTGCGTAGCCCTTGCGCCTTATTTCCTCGGCTATGTCGCAGTTAAGCATTTTTGTGCTGTAGAACTCGTCATAGATGTATACAAGCCTGTCAATCGGATTGACCTTAAAGGCGATAAAGGCGGTCGGGTCGTTGGTGTAGCCGTAATCAAGCCCAAAAAAGTCACGCCACTTCCACGCGTCCTCTTTGGTTATCTCTATAACTCCGCTTCGCCAGTTTTCAAAAACAAGCCCCTCGGCTATTCCCCAGTTGCCAAGCCCCGCCACATCGTATTTTCGCGGGTTTTCATTTTTCATTCGCTCAAATACCGCGCGGTCGGTCTCGTCAAGCCATTCGTTTATCATATAGTTTGTGGAATAGGTGGAAACGTCCTCGTCGGGCTTATCGAAAAACTTCTTTTTAAGCCAATGCTCGGCGCTCCACGGGTTAAAGGTTAAGGTTGTCTGCTTAAACAGCGTATCGGGTATAGCGCCGCGGGGGACGGATAAATTAAGCTTGTCAAAATCGTTTTCATCGGCAAGCTCAAAAGCCTCCTCAATCCACACCCAACAGAGATAACCTTTTGAAACGGTGGTAGAAGCAAGCTTTAAAACATCGTCAAAGCCTCTGAATATGATTTTCTGCCCTGTCGGTATGTAGGTCATTTCCATAGGCGATACATTGTTTTTCCAAAGGTGCGAAACCTCTAAACGCTCCTGCGCCCATTTCAGCTGCGCAAAGGTGCTGTCTCGGTGGGTATTCATAACCTGTCGGACAACTAAAAGATTGCTGTCAGGATATTTCATAATGCGATAGATATAATTCAAGGCGGTCGTAGCAGATTTTTTACTGCCCTTCCCGCCTTTTAATACCCTGTATCTGTGCTTGTCTGCCCAATAATCGCCATACCCCGCGCCCACAATTTCAGGTAAATACAGCGTTTTATTTTTCAAGCTTATCCTCTCCCGTGATGAAGACAACGCCGCCGTCAAGCTCGACTTTCTGCTTATATTTTCCTTTAAGCTCGAAGAAAAGCTTTATAGCGTTTACATTTCCCTCAAGGCATTTATCAATAAGCACACGCCATACCGACGCCAATTCCGAATCGGTGTAACGTTCAACAAGCTCGTTAACATACGCCATAAATTTTTCATCCTTAAGCCAAATTGAATAATAAGTGTTGCGGGATATTCCGAGCTCTTCACATATTGCGGATATTGTATTATGCTCATTTTCAGGATTTGCCAACATTTCCGCCATTTGCTTCTGTTTAGGTGACAAAGCTGTCTTTTTGTCCTGTTTTGTACTCATTTTTTCCTCCCTCCTGTGCTTCGGTCACTTTGTATTTACACCCTGCTCTTATGCAGTAATCCACGCCCGTATTTTTGTAATCGTTAAATTCGCACGCCCTGCACTTTGCTTTAGGTACAAACATAATCTTTTTCATCTTTCCTCCGCATATAAAAACAGCGCCCGTCCCCGAACGCTGTAATAATTTCTAACTGTCCACGATAATATTATACCGCCTAAAAACGAACAAAACGAACAAGTTTTAGTTTTGCCTTAAATATCTTAAGGCGCGCATACGGACACCGTCAGCCGTATTACCTCCGCCGACCGCAAAAGCCACCGCATTCCAAGAGGGGCAATAATCGCCTTTTATGTATCTAAGCTCAAATATTCTCCGCGTCTGACTGTCTGATATAGAGGTGATAAAACGCTCTATCCTCCGCTTTTGTCGGTGCAAGCGCTTAATCTGTACCATTATTTCAGCGTATTCTTCACTATGCTCCACGCCGCCGACAGTTATCGTATGCTTGATAAAAGGAAAATCAGGTGAAGACCCAACGACCGTACCGCACACGGTATGCTCTTTAATCTCTGTTTCCTTTTCGGCAATTTCGCGGCAAATACTCCTGTATTGTTTTAATTCTTTGACCGTCATATCTTCACCTTTCTGCTCTAAACTAAAGAATTTTATCCACATCAATCCCGCTTTCCCTAAGCTTAATTTCGCAAACATCGGGGATTTCGCCGTCTTTGACCTCATAGCGGTGTATGGTATTGTTCTGCATTTCGGAAAGCCTGTCCGCGAATTTCTGTAACCGCTCCTGCCCGAAGCCAAAGTCAAATCGGAGTATGTATAACACTTGAAGCGCGACTTCACGGTTATATTCTGCAAGAAGTTTATCAAATTCCTTTACACATTCCGCATTTAACGCTTTCTTCTGCGCGGAATTAGGCTGATTACGGTATATCTTGCTCATTGCTCGGCACTTCATTTTTTTGCTCCTTTTCAATTTCTAAATATTTATCCAAATACCACTTAGCTTTTGCAATATCCTCCGAGCCGTTCTTTCTGCGGTGACGGTAGATATATTTAAAAGCGTTGCAGATACAAAAATCTTTGACAGCTTCTGCGCCCTGCGTTTCAAGCATTACATCTATGCACTCAAACTGTCCGCTTTCATAATGCACGGGGTGATTTACATTATCAGGCATTACCCTTACTCCTTTCCAGCGCCTTTTCGGCTTCTTCGCGGGCGAGAAAACAGTCTTCATCAGGATAAACCTCTAAATCAGTTTCAAAATTATTTTGTGTTTCATTGATGTGAAACTCAATAGTTTCATCGATATCAAAATCGTTTATCCAAGGAGTAGCGATTATGCATCCTTTTGATTTTGCAAGAAACATAACACGCGATATGTCAACCGCTTCGCCGTCCTCACGGTCTATAACCCAAATTCCTTCTCCCACCTTGCAAGGCGGCAGAATTGCGCCGTTTGCAATAAGGTAGTCGGCAATATATTCTTCCCGACTTTTAAATACTCCGATAGGTAAAG
>JBJEOE010000033.1:0-3313 GCA_051880555.1 Acutalibacteraceae bacterium | reverse complement strand
TAAAGGGGCTTAAATTCTTTTTTGACGGTGACGGCGTGACCGCCGAGTATTTAGGCCTTGAATACAAGACCGATTTTCACTCTTTGCCCGAGGGGAACGCCTGCATCAGGCTCTACGAAATTCTAAAAGACGCGTCCGGCGAGGAAATATCGGTCACCGCCGACGGGGACAATTACTATATTTCCCGCGACGGTGAAAACCGTTACAGGCTGTATGTAGGCGCGACAGGTCTTCCTATTAAAGCCGAGGATACTTCAAAAGGCTTTACCGCTCTTTTTAAAAATGTTACTATTCAAAAAATCGACTCCTGAGCAATTCCCAGGAGTCGATTTTTAACTTAAATTAAGCTTACAGCAAAAATTATGAATTTTCTTCAATCCACTGCTGAGCCTTTTCGGCAGACATACGTCTGATATCCTCTTTAGCGTAAGGAGACTCTTCGCCGCCGTTTACGTAAAGAAAATACTTGCCGCTCTCGGTTTTGTAGAGGGCTTCCTCATAACCGTTCGGCTCGCCGAAATTGCCCGTGGTCTTTTTTAATACGAGCTCTGCGTTTTCGGTGTCGTACTCTACCTTGCAAATAACCTTTTTCATAGTGTTCACCTTGTCCTTTCCGCGGCACGGTTCACCTAAAAATTTTCTGCGAACGCGCCGCCGCCGCCACTTTTCGGCGGGCGGCATAAGCCTTAATATTCTCAACGCGTTTCCGCGCTGATAAACTAAATAAATATTGGATAGGGGCAAATGCGATTGAAAAACATTGTATATTATTTATTATTAACCGTAATATTGCAAAAATCCGCCCCGATTAGCTGTGCTAACGCTATGGGTGAAATTTTTATCTGAAAACCAACCTTTCCCGCACTTACGAAAAATTCGTCAAAATCGCGTGCTTTAAGGTCAATTACAGTTTTAAAGGGTTTTTTCATACCTATCGGCGAACAGCCGCCGTGAATATATCCCGTAAGGGGTAAAAGCTCCTTTTGCTTTAGCATAGAAACCGATTTTGCATTTACCGCCCGCGCCGCCGCCTTTAAATCAAGGGTTTCCGCCACGGGAATTACAAATACATAATGCTCGCCTGTGCCCGATTCGGTAACAAGGGTTTTAAATACCCTGTTCTTATCCTCGCCTAATGTTTCGGCAATCAAAACGCCTTCGGTAAGCTGAGAGGAATATTCAAAGCCTTCATAGGGAATTTTCGCTTTGTCAAGAATACGCATAACATTGGTTTTAAGCATATCAGTTAAACACTTCCCCGCCTATAATAACGGTTTTAAGATTAATATCCTTATCTACGATAAGAAGATCCGCGTCATATCCCTTTACGATACGTCCCTTTTTAATTCCTAACATATCGGCAGGGGTTTCGCTCGCCATCTTAACCGCGTCGTCAAAGGGAATACCAAACTTTACGGCGGTTTTAACACAATCAAGCAAGGTCGCGCCGCTGCCCGCAATAGTGCCGTCTTGAAGTCTTGCCGCTCCGTCCTTTAAAAAGACCTTAAGTCCGCCCGATTCGTACTCACCATCGGGCAGTCCCGCGCTCCTTATGCTGTCGCTTATAAGGGTTAAACGGTCGGCGCCGAACATTTTATAGGTTGCAAGCACGACAGGCTTTGAAATATGAAAGCCGTCGCAGATAAGCTGTGCGTAAATGTGCCTTTCAAACGCCGCGCCGATAGGTCCCGGATTGCGGTGGTGCAACGGCGGCATTGCGTTATAGGTATGCGTAAGACATTTCGCGCCGTTATTGATAGCACTTATCGCAGTTTCATAATCGCAGTCGGTATGACCTAATGAGACAACACATTCAGAGCTTACTGCTTTTATGAACTCCATTGAGCCTTTAAGCTCAGGGGCAACGGTTATCATTTTAACGTTATTAAAGCGTGAAAACTCTTCAACCGACGGGGCTTTAATGTATTTTTCATTCTGTGCGCCCTTGTGCTTAGGCGAAATATAAGGTCCTTCAAAATGAAAGCCTAATATATTAGCGCCCTTAAAATCGGTTTTTGCATTTGTCACCTTTAGGAGCGCGTCATATCCCATAGTCATTGTGGTGGGCAAAAAGGAGGTGGTGCCGTGCTCGGCGTAAAATCGGCACATCGGCTCAAAATCCGCGTCCATTGTGTCCATACCGATACAGCCGTGGGTATGCACGTCTATAAGCCCCGGGATAAGGCGGTTACCTCCCGCATTAATATCTCCGAATTTAACATTATCGGAGACCTCGGCGATTTTTCCGTCCTTTATTACAACCGACCTTAAGCTACCGCCGATTTCGGCATTATATATAATCATTAATTAAGCCCCTTAAAGTCCTTTGTAAAGCCCGTCCTCAGCCATTTTGTTAATGGCGTCGGAAACCGACTGCTTGTCCTCCTTATAGGTAACGCCGTACCATTTATCCTCGGCAACAAGCACCTTTACCCTTTTCTCGCCCGAGGCGATAAGTCCCGAAACAACGGTAGGCAGATAGTACTCCGACTTAGGCTCATTAATTCTTGTACTTAAAAAAGCCTTAAACCCGTCGGCGGCATAGTCAAACAAATCGGGCATAAAGCCCCAAAGATTCATTGAAACAACCGTATCGGGTGGTAAAGCCGTCCAGCTTTCGCCGTCGTCCTCGGTATATTTGCAGTCTATAATCTTTGTCCGTTCGGTAACCGACTTTAGCTCGCCGTTTTCTATTTCGCATACGCCGCGCGAAACATAGCCGTTTTCGGTAAGAGTGTTGACAAGACGGAAGCCTGTCATACAGTAATCGTCGGTATTGCTCTTAAGGAAGTCCGCAGTCTGCTTAAAGGCGGATTTGCCGTAATAATCGTCGGCGTTGATAACCGCGAAGGGCTCCTTTACAACGTCCCTACAGCAAAGCACCGCGTGGGCGGTTCCCCAAGGCTTTACCCTGTCAGGCGGACAGACAAAGCCGTCAGGCAGAGCGTCGGTTTCCTGAAAAACGTACTCGGTTTTAACCATTTTTTCAATACGTTTGCCGACTACCGCCTTAAAGTCCTCCTCTATCGCGTGCTTAATAACAAAGACTACCTTGTTAAAGCCCGCCTTAACCGCGTCATAAACCGAGTAGTCAAGCAGTATCTCGCCGTTCTTGCCGATAGGCTCAATCTGCTTTAGTCCGCCAAAGCGGCTACCCATTCCCGCCGCCATAACAACCAGTGTAATGTCACCGTTCATACGCGCACCTCTGTGATTAATATATTTTTTACTTTAAAATTATAGCATATATTTAATAAAATTTCAACATTATAGTAATCATTCGCCAATTTTTTTAAACATCTGACATAATATT
>JBJEOE010000032.1:0-17933 GCA_051880555.1 Acutalibacteraceae bacterium | reverse complement strand
CACCTTTGCGCGACCCCGATTCCGTAAATCCAGATAACTCCCGCCTCGTCCGCAATAACAGGAATACTGTCGCGAAGCTCATTAGGCACGGAAAGCTCGTTCATAAGCTTTTTAAGCGACTTTGTACAGCCGCGACCCGCAAGCCTTATAGTGTCTCCTGCCAGTCTTGTCCTTAATACTGATTTTCCTATAATTTTATCACAGTCAAGAGAATTATTTAATAACAAATTATTAATTTTTTCGTCTTTTTTAAATAAATCGTTAATACGGCGTTCCGTCTCAACCTCAAATTTAATATTTTCACAATTTTTAAGGTTATTATTTGTTATAAATAGCCTACCGTCTTTAACCTCTGCGGTAAAGCCCGAGGAAAGTCCCGTTCTTCCGCCTTCTTTACAAATTCGGTAAATTTCAAGAATATGCAGATTGTCGAGTGATAACTGCGGGGCGGAGATTTCGGCAAATTTCTTTATCGCCCTTTTAGCTATGGGAGCGCTCGGCAAATCGGAAATATTAAGCTCGCCGTTTTCGGTGTGTTGGGACAAATACTTGTCGGCGCATTCCTCTAAAAAGGCGTTATCTTCGGCAAGCTCAATCGCTGTTCTAACCCCCGCTTTTTCGACAGATGGATTTATTTCCTTTAAAACGGGTATTACATTATGCCTTATCTTATTTCTGGTATATTCGTCCGAAAGGTTTGTCGAGTCGGTAACATATTCAATGCCGTTTTTTTCGCAGTAGTCTTCAACCTCTTTGCGGGTGCATAAAATAAGCGGTCTTATAAAAATCCCGCGTTTCGGCGGTATTCCGCAAAGCCCCTTAAGGGCGGAGCCGCGGGTTAAATTAAAAAGCACAGTTTCGAGGTTGTCGCTCGCGGTGTGTGCGGTTGCGACCGCGCCGCGGCTTACGCGGGACAAAAATTCGTACCTTACCTCCCTTGCGGCAAGCTCGGTGCTTAATTGTCTCTGTTTAGCATAGGCGGGAACGTCGATTCGCTCACAAAAAAGCGGAATATTGAGCTTTTCGCAGGCATGCTTTACAAACTCCTCGTCCCGCATAGCCTCCTTACCCCTAATCATATGGTTAAGGTGCGCCGCATACAAAGTAATCCTCAAACGTTCCTTTAAGGAATTAAGCGCGTATAATAGGGACATTGAATCCGCGCCGCCCGAAAGCGCGACGGTGACCTCGCTTGTATTTTCGAGCAGAGAAAACCGCTCTATCGCCGTTAAAACCGATTTTTCCATTATCTGAACACATCCACCGAGGTAAATCTTGTAAACTGACCGTCCCAATGCAGGTCTACCGTGCCAATCTCACCGTGACGGTTTTTAGCCACAATGCATTCGGCGCGGGTTTCGTCGCTCCTGTCCTCGTCGTCTGCTTTTTCGCCGTCATAATAGGCTTCACGGTACAGGAACAATACTATATCAGCGTCCTGCTCGATAGAGCCCGACTCACGAAGGTCAGAAAGGGCGGGTCGGTGGGATTTGCCCTTTGCCTCTGTTCCGCGGGAAAGCTGGGCGCAGGCGATTACCGGAACCTTTAAATCCTTCGCCATAATTTTAAGATTTCGGGTAATTTCCGAAACCTCCTGCACACGGTTTTCGGTCTGCCGTGCCGACTTCATAAGACCCAAATAGTCGATAACTACAAGGTCTACCTGCTTCATTCGGCGAAGCTTCGCCTTCATTTCGGGTACGGTTATTGACGAGGTTTCGTCAAAATAGATATTAGCCTTTGAGAGCGCGTCCCCCGCTTGGGCAAGCCTTGTCCACTCGTCGTCGTCAAGCTCACCTGTTCTAAGCTTTTCGCTCTTTATGCCCGCCTCGCTGGACAGCATACGCTGAGCCAACTGGTCACGGGTCATTTCAAGGGAGAAAAAGCAGACGGTTCTGCCCGTGTTCATAGCGACATTTCTAACGATATTAAGCGCAAAGGAGGTCTTGCCCATACCCGGTCGCGCGCCCAAAATAATAAGGTCGGACTTATTAAGCCCTGTTATCATTCTGTCCAAATCGCCGATACCGCAGGGTATACCGATATAGTCGGCGCGGGTCTCGGGGTCCGCCATTTTGGAAAGGCGATCGTAGGTTTCGTTCTCGATTACGCTTTTAATGTGGGTAAGACCGCTAATCTCCCGCCCCTGACGTATTTCAAAAATACGCTGCTCGGCGTTGTCAAGCAGTCTTCCCGAATCCATTTCGTTTTCGTTAACGTCCTTAATAATATCCTGCGCCGCGGTCATAAGTGCCCTTGCGTAATACCGCTCGCGGATTATCGCAACATATGTAAGCACGTTAGCCGCCGACGGCACGGTCTGAACAAGCTGGGTTAAATACGCTTTTCCCCCCGCCTCGTCGTAAACGCCGTCGCTCTTTAACTTTTCAAGCAGAGATACAAAATCGATAGTCTGGCTAAGCTCGTACATAGCCGACATCGCCGAGTAAATCTCCCTGTGCTGGGGGATATAAAAATACTCCGTTTTCATTTGTACGGCGATTTCGTTAAGGCACTTAGGGTCGATTATTACCGCGCCCAAAACCGCCTGCTCCGCCTCGACCGAATAAGGAAGTCTGCCCCCCTCAAGGTCGTAAATCAGCTTTTCGTCAGCCATTTCTTACTCCGATACTTTTACGGTTATTTTAGCCGTTACGCCCTGATGGAGCTTTATTTCTGCGGTATACTCGCCGAAATTCTTAATATCGGCAACATTCATTTTTTTGCGGTCAACCTCGATACCGAGACTGTTTTTAATCTCTGCGGCGATTTCCTTTGAGGTAACCGAGCCAAAAAGCTTTCCGCCCGCGCCCGCCTTTGCGGTAATGCTTACGGTTTTGCCGTCAAGCTTTGCGGCGATTTCTTTAGCCTGGTCAAGCTCCTCCTTCTTGTGGTGCGCCAACGCCTCCTCGCGGTTTTTAAGCTCGTTTAAAGCGGCGTTGTCCGCCTCGACCGCTAACTTCTTCGGAAACAAAAAATTCCTCGCATAGCCGTCGGACACGTTGCAAAGCTCGCCCTTTTTTCCTTTTCCCTTTACGTCCTGCAATAAAACAACCTTCATAATGTTCTCCGTTCCGCCGCTGTTTTTATGTAAAGCACGGGAGGCATTTGCGGCAATTAATACGCCCGTGCCGTAAATCATACTTCCATTATTATAGGAAGAATCATAGGCGATCTCTTGGTCTTAGTGAAGACAAATCTTGAAATCTTTTCCTTTATTCTGGTTTTAATCGTATTCCAATCCCTGACATTATCAATATAACAGCGCTCCAAAATGTCGCAGACCTGCTCGTTAATATCGTTAATAAGGGATTCGTTTTCCTTAACATATACGAAGCCGCGGGATACAACGTCGGGTCCCGAAACAACCTCGCGGGTAATACCGTCTATCGAAACGGCGACAATGATAATACCGTCGTCCGCAAGATGCTTTCTGTCTCTGAGGACTATACTGCCTACGTCACCTACGCCGAGACCGTCAACAAGAACTCTGCCCGCCTGAACCGTTTCTGTGGATTTAAGCTCCTTTTCGGAGACCTCAATTACACTGCCATTGCCTGTAATTAAAATATTTTCCTCGGGAATACCCATCTGGCGCGCGAGGGTGGCGTGCTTCATTAAATGCTTCTGCTCGCCGTGGAGAGGTATAAAGTACTTAGGCTTGACAATGCTCATCATAAGCTTAAGCTCTTCCTGACAGGCGTGTCCCGAAACGTGAACGTCGTACATACGCTCGTAAACTACATTTGCACCGCGCTTTAAAAGCTCGTTAATAACCTTTCCGACAAGCTTTTCGTTGCCGGGAATCGGGGTTGCGGAAATAATGAACATATCCCCCGGTATAATCTCAACCTGTCTGTGGTCGGAAAATGCAATGCGGTGGAGCGCCGAAAGCGGCTCGCCCTGACTGCCCGTGGTAATTATTACAAGCTCGTTAGGAGCGTAATTTTTAATCATATCAATCTCAATAAGCACGTCCTGCGGAAGCTTTAAATAGCCGAGCTCGGAGGCTACCGAAACTACATTTAGCATACTTCTGCCCGAAACCGCGACCTTTCTGCCACAGCGCGCCGCTTCGTCGATAATCTGCTGAATACGGTGAATATTTGACGAGAAGGTGGCGACGATTATTCGGTGATCCTCCGCCTTTTTAAAGAGGTTTGAGAAGGAATCGCCGACAATGCGTTCGCTCGGAGTAAAGCCCGGTCTCTCGGCGTTAGTCGAATCCGACATAAGCGCCAAAACGCCCTTTTTGCCAAGCTCCGCAAAGCGGCCAATATCAATAACGTAATCGTCAATCGGCGTAGTATCAATCTTAAAGTCGCCCGTTTGGACAACCGTACCCGCAGGGCAGGTTATCGCAAAACCGACCGCGTCGGGAATCGAATGGTTAACGTGGATAAACTCGATTTCAAATTTTCCGAGCTTAATAATATCTCCGGGTTTTGCAACGTTGAGCTTAGCTTCGGAAAGAAGCTTATGCTCCTTTAGCTTTCCCTGAATAAGCCCAATTGTGAGATTTGTCGCATAAATCGGGACATTGAAATTCCTTAAGAGGTAAGGAATCGCACCGATATGATCCTCATGACCGTGTGTAACAACCATACCCTTTATTTTATCCTTGTTTTCAAGCACATAGGTAAAATCGGGAATTACAATATCGATACCCGGGGTTTCCTCATCGGGAAAGGACATTCCGCAATCTACAAGGAACATATCCCCGTCATACTCATAAAGGGTAATATTCTTTCCTATCTCCCCGAGCCCTCCGAGCGGAATAATTTTAAGCGGTTTTGCCGACTGCTTTCCGCCGTATCTACGGGTATTGCCCGCGTTTCTGCGCTGTGTCGGGTATGCGGATTTTTTAGCGGCGGAATTGCCTCTCGCGGGGGCTGTTCTTTTAGTGACGCCCGCATTATTTAAGGAATCACCGTCGCCCGAGGTCTTCCTTTGGGTCGGCTTTCTGTACCTGCTCTGGGTTGTTCTGCGCGCGGGAGCGGACAAATCCTTTCCGTTCTTTTCTTTTTCGTTTGTTTCACTCATTAAAAAGTTATCCTCCAAATTTTTTTATTTTTATGTATGAATAGTATTAAGCACGAATAATACTATTAAAAATCATTTAAGTATGCACATAAATATACATTATATATTTTACAATCAAAGGGTTATAATTGTCAAGATATATTATTGACAAAAAGCAAATTTGTATTCAATAAAAAAGCTCCCCTATGCCCGAGAGTTACCGAGCCATAAAATAAGGGAGCAAAATATACTCTGTTATTTCTGTTTTTTTAAATATATTTATGACTTTTTCCTCTGTTAACGCCCGTAATCCCTCCTATAAGGGACGAAAGCATAATAATTATAAAATGAAAAAGGGTATTTAAGGTAACCCCGCCGCGGTTAATTATAAGCGACACAAGGGTAATAACAATAAAAACAATACCGCCGATCACCGCGCCTGTAAGCCAGCCTTTGCTACCCTTAGAACTTGCGGCAGTAAAAGCGCCCGCAAAGCCACCGAAAGCGGCGGAAAGGGTAGCGAAAACAGGGGCGTACTTAGCCGCGCCGCCTAATAAATACATAACAAACGCAAACAGCAGTAAAAAGAGCGCTGTAACAAGAATTACAACTATTAATCCCTTAATATAGCTTAAATAACCTTTTTTTCCTACGCCTGAAAGCGTGTCTTTACCCATAAAAATCCCTCCCGAATAGTAAATTATATTCAGGAGGGACAAAACTTATTCTGATTAGTTTTATTTAGACGCGGTATCGTCGTGAACCGTAAGATTAGTCTGGAGCGCCCAGCGCGCAACGGTAAGCTTGCTGTGGTCGCTGTTCGACTCAATAACGATTGTATCCTCCTTAAGAGAAATAACCCGTCCGTAAATCCCGCCTATGGTGACTATCTCATCGCCGACCATAAGGTTTTCGCGCATTTTCTTTTCTTCCTTCTGCTTTTTACGCTGGGGACGGATAAGCAGAAAATACATAGCGCCGAAAATTACAGCGAGATATATAACCATAACGAGCATACTCTGCATACCACCGCCTTGCGCGCCCGACGCGGCGGACGAGGCTTCCAAGGTGTAATAATTCAAATTCATTTAACTTGCCCTCCAAATTGTATTGAGACTATTATATCCTATTTTTTCCTAATTTGCAAGAGAATTATATCCTTGTGGAAATAATTATTTCTTTTTCCGCCTTAAATCGGGCAAATTCACCCCTGTCAAGCGCGTTTCTTATGTCCTCCATAAGGTGATTGTAGAACCAAAGGTTGTGCATAACAGTAAGCCTTTGGGAGAGCATTTCCTGACTTTTTAATAAATGCCGTACATAGGCTCTGCTGTACTGTCTGCAAACCGGACAGCCGCACTCCTCGTCAATCGGAGACATATCGGTTTCGTATTTTTTATTATTGAGATTAATAATTCCCTTTGATGTAAACAAATGACCGTGGCGGGCGTTGCGGCTTGGCATAACGCAGTCGAATAAGTCAACTCCGCGTTCAACGGCGTTTAAAATATTAGCCGGCGTTCCCACACCCATTAAATAACGTATTTTGTTTTGCGGCATATGCGGCGTTACGTATTCAATAATATCGTACATTACCTCGGTAGGCTCCCCGACCGCAAGCCCGCCTATTGCATAGCCGTCGAGGTCTAATTCGGCAATTCGCTTCATATGCTCAACTCTAAGGTCGGGATAGGTACAGCCCTGATTGATTCCAAATAGCATTTGCTCGGGGTTGACCGTATCCTCCCGTCTGTTAAGCTCCGCCATTTTTTCCTTACAGCGGATAAGCCAGCGGGTAGTTCTCTCGCAGGACTGCTTAGAATATGAATGTTCGGCGGGGTTTTCAACGCACTCGTCAAACGCCATTGCAATTGTAGAGCCTAAGTTTGACTGAATTGTCATACTCTCCTCGGGACCCATAAAAATACGTCTTCCGTCAACGTGGGAGGCGAAGGTTACGCCCTCCTCGGCGATATTGCGAAGGCTCGCCAGCGAAAAGACCTGAAAGCCTCCGCTGTCGGTTAAAATAGGACCGTTCCAGGTTGTGAATCTGTGCAGGCCCCCGCACTCTTTAATGATTTCGTCACCCGGTCGAACGTGCAGATGATAGGTATTAGATAGCATTACCTGACAGCCGAGGGTTTTTAAATCCTCCGCGGAAACCGCGCCCTTAATTGCCGCCGCCGTCGCCACGTTCATAAAGGCGGGGGTCTGCACCGTCCCCCTGTTGGTGATAAGCTCACCCCGTCTGGCGCTTCCTTCTTGTTTTAAAAGTCTGAACATTTATTACTCCTCAATCATTATTGTATAAACATTACGTCACCGAAGCTTGCGGGATATGCTACGATTGGTAACATATCTTTACCGATTGCTCGGAACAAATTCAAGTTTAAGCTGCATACCCATTCCTGCCGCTAAGCGTTGTAAAGTTTTAAGTGACGGATTGGCACTGCCGTTTTCCAATTTGCTAATGTCTCCTTGGGCTATTCCTGTTTTATCAGCTAACTCCTTTTGTGTAAGACCTGATGCCTTTCTTGCATCAAGCATTGCCTGAACGATAGAAAATTCAGGCTCCAGCGCATCATATTCCTTTTTAAATTCAGGATTTTTTTTCTGTTCAGCTACAAAATCATTGAAGTTTGTCATAGGTTATTTTTCCTCCCTGTTCAAATAATCGTTTCGGTATTTCTTTGCTAACTCAATTTCGTTTTTTGGCGTTTTATGAGTTTTCTTTATGAAACCGTTTGTAAGAACAATCCTTTTACCGATTACAAAGAAATAAAGCACTCTTGAAATATTAGAACCTACTTTTGCTCTGATTTCAAAAATACCATCGGTCAAATGTTCCGAATAAGGTTTTCTGAGTTCTGTGCCGTTCACAGACAGTAATTCAATTATTTTAACAAGCCGCGCCCGCATTTTTGTATCAAGCGATAAAATAAAATCTTTAGCCGGCTCTGTACCGTCGCTTTTTTCATAGAAAATAATTTCAAAGCCCTGCAATTTTATTCTCTCCAAAATTATATGTTTTATCCTATAATTATTATATGGGATTTATCCTATTTTGTCAATGATTATTTTTAGAACAATATCAAAAGTTTCACATATCCCGTAAACATCGGTAACAATTAAAAATTACCAAATGGTAAGTTTAAAATGCCGCTTGGTAATTGGAATTATCGGTTATAGAACGAGCATACTGTCACCGAAGCTGAAAAACCTGTATTTTTCTCTGACGGCGATATTGTAGGCGTTCATTGTGTTTTCGTACCCCGCAAAGGCGGAGACGAGCATTATCAGAGTGCTTTCTGGTAGGTGAAAATTGGTGATAAGCGCGTCCATCGCCTTAAATTTAAAGCCGGGATAAATAAATATATCGGTATCTCCCGAGCAGGCGCGTATTTCGCCGTATTTTTGCGCACAGCTTTCAAGGGTTCTGCACGAAGTAGTCCCCACGCAAATAACCCTGCCGCCGTTTTGCTTAGTGTTATTGATAATTTCGGCAGTCTCCTCGGGTATATAATAATGCTCCGAGTGCATTTTATGGTCGGTTATTTCCTCTGCCTTTACGGGTCTGAAGGTACCGAGCCCCACGTGGAGAGTTACATATACGATATTAACCCCCATTTTTTTAATTTCACTGAGCATTTCCTTTGTAAAATGCAGTCCCGCAGTCGGCGCGGCGGCGGAGCCCGCCTCCTTGGAATATACAGTCTGGTAGCGCTCCTTATCCTTAAGCTTTTCCTTAATATAGGGCGGTAGCGGCATCTGACCTACCTCGTCAAGTACCGCAAAGAAATCCTCGTCACAGGCAAATTCAATCATACGGTTGCCGTCCTCAAGCAGGTCGGTGACAGTTGCCGACAGCTTATCGGAAAACTTAAATTTATATCCAGTCTTTGCCTTTTTTCCGGGACCTGCTAAGCATTCCCAAAGCTTATTTCCGTGCTGTCTGAGCAAAACAAACTCAACAACCGCGCCTGTGTCTTCCCTTACGCCGTAGAGCCTTGCAGGCAAAACGCGGGTATCGTTAAGCACAAGACAGTCGCCCTTTTTAAGAAATTTCGGCAAATCGTAAAAATGATTGTGAGTAACAGAGCCGTCCTCTTTTGACAAAACCATAAGTCTCGAGGTATTTCGCGGCTCTAAGGGCGTTTGGGCAATGAGTTCCTCGGGTAAATCGTAAAAAAAATCGCTTGTTTTCATAATAATATAAAACTTTCCTTTATTTTTCGCATAAAATGAATTGACAAACATTATTTGCAATGTTATGATAAATGGTAAAAGAATATTGCAAGGCGTAATTCTTTTACGCAACGGTTTAATTATATTGCAATTCTCAATATATATCAAGCCCAAATTTGCAAAAATGCTTGCGAAAGGAATGTTTTTAAATGAAAAAGTATAACGTAGGTATCATAGGTGCCACGGGAATGGTCGGTCAGCGCTTTGCGCTTTTGCTCCACGACCACCCGTGGTTTACCGTAACAGCCCTCGCGGCAAGCTCGTCCTCGGCGGGTAAAAGCTATGAGGAGGCTATCGGTAAGCGCTGGGCTATGAAGGCTCCGATACCTGAGAATTTAAAGGATATGACCGTATTCGACGCAGAAGCCGATATTGAAAAAATCACCGCGGCGGTTGATTTCGTTTTCTGTGCGGTCAATATGAAAAAGGACGAGATCAAGGCGCTTGAGGAAAAATACGCTAAACACGAGTGCCCCGTTATCTCCAACAACAGCGCCCACCGCTTTACTCCCGACGTGCCGATGATTATTCCCGAAATTAACGCCGACCACGCCGAGATTATTAACGCCCAGAGAAAGAGACTTGGTACAAAGCGAGGCTTTATCGCGGTTAAGTCCAACTGCTCGCTTCAAAGCTATGTCCCCGCACTTTATCCTCTGGACGAAAAATACGGTATTGAAAAGGTGCTTGTCTGCACCTATCAGGCAATATCGGGCGCGGGCAAAACCTTTGAAAGATGGCCCGAAATGGTGGATAACGTTATCCCCTACATCGGCGGCGAGGAAGAAAAGAGTGAAAAGGAGCCGCTTAAAATCTGGGGCAAAATTGAAAACGGCGAAATCGTACCCGCAAGTGATCCTAAATTTACGGCGCAGTGCATACGCGTACCCGTTTCCGACGGTCACTTAGCCGCGGTATTCGTTGATTTCAAAAACAAGCCCTCAAAGGACGAAATAATCGATATTTGGAACAGATATTCAGGCGAGCCGCAGGCGCTCTCCCTCCCCCACGCGCCCAAGCAGTTCCTCCACTACTATACCGAGGACGATATGCCGCAGACAAAGCTTTGCCGCGATTTAGAGGGCGGTATGGCGGTCTCGGTAGGCAGACTGCGCGAGGATACACAGTATGACTATAAATTCGTCTGCGTTTCACACAATACTTTAAGAGGAGCCGCGGGCGGTGCCGTGCTGTTAGCAGAGTTGCTTTGCGCTAAGGGCTGGATGGACTGATTCACTTTTTAAAAAGGAGTGGTCTTTTATGAAAAAAAGAGTATTCACTGGAGCCGCAACCGCGCTTATAACACCGATGAAGGAGGACGGGAGCGTCAACTTTGAGCGCCTTTCCACCCTTGTCGACGAGCAGATTAAGGGCGGTATCGATGCGCTTGTTATCTGCGGAACGACGGGTGAAAAATCAACCCTCGGCTATGAGGAGCACGTCAAGGTTATTGAGACCGCGGCAAAGGCAAACGCCGGCAGGGTTCCCCTTATTGCGGGGACCGGCAGTAACGACACGGTTTATTCGGTAGGGCTTTGCGCCGACGCCGAAAAAGCGGGCGCGGACGCCTTTTTAATGGTCACCCCTTATTACAACAAAACCTCCCAGCGCGGGCTTGTCGCCCACTATAACTACATTGCAGACCGCGTAAACAAGCCGATTATTCTTTACAACGTGCCCTCCCGCACGGGGGTTGCTATAAAGCCCGAAACCTACAAGGAGCTTTCAAAGCACCCGAATATCGTAGCGACTAAGGAGGCCAACGGCGATATTGCCTCGGTTGCCAAAACCCGCTATCTATGCGGCGACGAGCTCGATATTTATTCGGGAAATGACGATCAGACCGTGCCGATTATGTCGCTGGGCGGTATCGGAGTAATTTCGGTAATGTCAAACTTTTTGCCCGCCGTTATGCACGAAATGTGCGCGGAGTATTTAAAGGGAAATACCGCAAAAGCGGCTGAGCTTCAGATTAAATACACAGGGCTTATGAACGCGCTTTTCAGCGACGTAAATCCCATACCCGTAAAGGCGGCTATGAATATTTTAGGGTTAGAAGCAGGTCCTTGCAGACAGCCGCTTTATCCGATGGAGGAAAAGGCGCTCGAAAACTTGAAAGCAAAACTTCAGGAGTGCGGGTGCATATAAGGATAAACGAATATGCGGACAGTCGGGGGCGCCTGTCCCTACTCAAAACTGTATAATGTCATAAATTATGGATGTGAAATAAATGATAAAGGCTATACTTTGCGGAGCTTCGGGAAAGATGGGCGGCTTTGTTGCCGCCGCCGCCGAGGCGGACGGTGGGATACAGGTTGTCGCGGGGGTTGATAAAATTAACAACGGCGAAAAATTCCCCGTTTTCTCCTCCTTTTCGGACATAAATGTTAAGGCGGACGTTATTATCGATTTTTCAAACCCCGCTCTGCTTGACGGTCTTCTTGATTACGCGGTTGAAAATAATATCCCCGCCGTAATTGCCACCACGGGCTACAGCGACTCGCAGATTGAAAAAATCAGGTCGGCGGCTAAAAAAGTACCGATTTTCTTCTCCTTTAATATGTCGCTGGGCGTAAACCTTATTGCAAGCCTTGCAAAAAAAGCGGCGCAGATTTTGGGTGACGGCTTTGATATTGAAATTATCGAAAAGCACCACAACCAAAAGCTTGACGCGCCTTCAGGCACCGCTATTATGCTTGCAAATGCCGTAAATTCGGTTTTCGGCGACACCTTAAATTACGAATACGACCGCCACTCGGTACGCCGCAAGAGACCTAAAAACGAGATTGGTATACACTCAGTACGCGGCGGCACAATCGTCGGTGAGCATGATGTGATTTTCGCAGGTCATGACGAGGTTATAACAATTTCCCATCAGGCTCAGTCAAAGGAGGTCTTCGCCGTAGGAGCGGTTCGCGCCGCAAAATTCCTTTACGGCAGAAATCCGGGTCTTTACGATATGAACAGTATGATGTCGTTTGAGTAACTGAATATAAGCTTTATAAAAAACGGTTCTCTTGCAAATGTTCTGGTATTTCTCGGCTTCCCCTCAAGGGGAAGGCAAATCTCTTTAAACAACAAAATTAGAAATAGAACCTAAAAAACGCAGCGGAAAAGCTTCTCCGCTGCGTTTTTTCAATTGTTTATGTAATTATATGTAGGAACAATTTTTTTAACTAACGCTCTTATATCGGTAGTATCGTCATACATACAGTTTTTCATTTGGTCAAGCGTTTTGAAGAACTCGTTTTCATCATATTCAATAGGCTTGCCTATGTGAATCATACCGTTTTCGGTGTCCTGCAATCCCTCTTCCGCCATAAGCATTTCCTCATAAAGCTTTTCACCCGGACGAAGACCGATAAATTCAATATTAATATCCTTATAAGGCGTAAGCCCCGAAAGCTTTATGAGATTTTCGGCAAGGGTAAGAATTTTAACAGGCTTGCCCATATCAAGGACGAAAATTTCGCCGCCCTTTGCTAACGCGCCCGCCTGTAAAACCAGCGTTACCGCCTCGGGAATGGTCATAAAAAAGCGAATAATATTGGGGTCGGTAACGGTTACAGGACCTCCCGCCTCAATTTGCCTTTTAAAAAGCGGTATCACACTGCCGTTTGAGCCTAAAACGTTGCCGAACCTTACCGCTACAAATTCGGTTGCGGAACGGCTGTTGTAGGACTGGATAATCATTTCGCATATACGTTTGCTCGCGCCCATTATGTTGGTCGGATTAACCGCCTTGTCGGTCGAAATAAGGACAAATTTCTCTGCCCCGTACTTATCTGCGCACTGAACGGTTTTAAGAGTTCCGAAAACGTTGTTTTTAATCGATTCGTTAGGACTTTCCTCCATAAGCGGTACATGCTTGTGTGCCGCCGCGTGATATACAATATCGGGGCGGTAATCCCTGAAAACACTTTCGATTCTTCGGCTATCCCTAACAGAGCCTATAAGGGTGATGAGGTTAAGCTCGGGAAACTTACGTTTCAGCTCGTTTTGAATATCATAGGCATTATTCTCGTAAATATCGAAGACAATAAGCCTTTTCGGAGAATGCTCCGAAATCTGTCTGCATAGCTCGCTGCCTATAGTTCCGCCTCCGCCCGTAACGAGCACTGTTTTGCCCGAAACATAGTTTAAAACGCTGTTCATATCGAATGTTATCGGGTCGCGGCCGAGTAAATCCTCAATTTCAACCTTTCGTATTTTTTTTGAAAGGTCTTTTTCGCCGGACTCGATAAGCTCGTAAATTGAAGGAATTATTTTAAGCATACAGTCGGTTTGCTGGCATATATTTAATAATTCAAACTTTTGGGCGCTTGTACAGCTTGGAATTGCAAAAAGAATTGTACCGATTTCAAATTTTTCAACCGCTTCGATTATGGATTCCCTACCTCCGACAACGCGCACCCCCGAAATATATGAACCCTTTTTAGCCGGATCATCATCGATAGCGCATTTTATCTTGAAGTGTGAAAAAGGAACGCCGGAATTTAGCTCGTTAATAATCATTGAAGCCGCAGAGCCCGCGCCGATAATCATTATATTTCCTGAAAGCTCGGTAGGCGCAACGCCCGTTTTTTCAGCCTTTTTTTCGTGTGACCGTAAAGAGTTATACTTTACGCCAAGCCTACAAAGAAGCTCTATGAAGAAGGTAAGAAACAAGGTAATAAAAAATATTTCCAATTGATAGGAACGGCTGAAAACAGCCATTTGAACTACAAATAAAGCTGCGGCGGCAACACTTACCGCTGCAAAAACCTTGATCAAATCCGAAAGTCGTGAAAAGCGCCATAAAATACAATATATTCTAAAAAAATGATTTGAAAAAATAATCAGGACAGGCCAAACTAAAAAAGTAAAGTAAAATAAATCCTTACCGCTTGAGAAAAACTCTTCTCCTACAATCTTAAAGGCTAAAAAAAATGAAGCAATTGCCGCAATCAGATCAAACAAAATCGAAGAAAATAAAACAAAATAGCGGTTTTTCATTAATCCTACTCCTAAATTATAATATTCCAATGCATAATTAAAGCAGACTTATGCCTAAGCTTTTGCACTTTTGTACTTCCTTTTCGGGCCAGATAGAAACCTGAACCTCGCCGATATGCGCTTTTTGTAAGAGGAGCATACAAAGTCTTGACTGCCCGATTCCGCCGCCTACTGTAAGCGGAAGCGCACCCGATAAAAGAAGCTTGTGGAACTCAAATCCCAGTCTGTCCTCGGCATTTTCAGCCTTTAGCTGTGAAACAAGGCTGTCGCGGTCAACACGTATACCCATAGAGGAAATTTCAAATCCGCTTTCAAGCACACGGTTGTAGACAATAATATCGCCGTTTAACGACCAATCATCATAATCGGGGGCTCTGCCATCGTGCTTTTCACCGTTTTTAAGCCTGCCGCCAATCTGCATTACAAATACTGCGCCATACTCCTTAGCGACGGCGTTTTCGCGCTCCTTGGGGGTAAGTGTTGGGTATTTTTCCTCAAGCTCGTATGTAGTAACAAAGCTTATTTTATCGGGCAGATAGCAGTCAAGCACAGGGTACTTTGCCTCTACGGCGCGCGCTGTGCGAAGAACCGCGCCGTAAATGCTCCTTACCGTCGCCTTTAAATAGTTTTCGGTACGATCCTCTGCCGAAATAACCTTTTCCCAGTCCCACTGGTCAACATAAATTGAATGAATATTGTCACATTCCTCATCACGGCGAATTGCGTTCATATCGGTATAAAGCCCTGTGTGAAGCGGAAAGCCGTAACGCATAAGCGCCATTCTTTTCCACTTTGCAAGGCTGTGAACAACCTCGGCTATCTCCCCTGTTTCCTTAATATCGAACTTCACGGGGCGTTCTACGCCGTTTAAATCGTCATTGATTCCGCTACCCATCTTTACGAAAAGAGGGGCGGTAACTCTCGATAAATCGAGCGAGTCGCAAAGCTCTGTGGAAAACTTATCCTTAACAAGCGCAATGGCGCTTTGGGTGTCAAATTCATTAAGCTTAGAAGTATATTTTTCCATTTTAAGCCTACCTCTCTTAATTATGAAATACTGCCGACCGTTCGGGGATAAAGTATGACATCACGGATATTAGCTACGCCCGTAACATACATAATTATGCGCTCAAGACCTAAGCCGAAGCCGCTGTGCGGCACCGAGCCGAAACGGCGAAGCGCAATATAATGCTCATACTCGTCAAGGGACATTCCGCGTACCTTCATTGCCTTAAGCAGTTTATCAAGGTCAGCTTCTCTCTCGCTGCAGCCGATAATCTCGCCTACTCCGGGTACTAAAAGGTCTGTAGCGGCAACGGTTTTGCCATCGGGATTCTGCTTCATATAGAAGGACTTGATTTCCTTCGGATAATCGGTAAGGAAGACGGGCTTTTTGCATATTTCCTCGGAAATATAGCGTTCGTGCTCGGTCATAAGATCACAGCCCCACTCTACGGGGTACTGGAACTGAGCACCCGAGTTTTTAAGCCTTTCAACCGCCTCGGTATAGGTCATAACAGCGAAATCGTGACCCGCGACGGTTTCAAGCTTTTCAATAAGACCCTTTTCAAAATGCTTATCGAAGAATTTAAGTTCCTCGGGGCATTTTTCGAGTACCGCATTGATAATGTGTTTAATAAGCGCCTCGGCGATTTCGATTATATCGGGCAGCTCCGCAAAGGCGACCTCGGGTTCAACATGCCAGAACTCGGCAACGTGGCGCGGGGTGTTGCTCTTTTCGGCACGGAAGGACGGTCCGAAGGTGTAAATCTTGCCCATAGCCATTGCCGCGACCTCGCCCTCAAGCTGTCCCGAAACGCTGAGCGCCGCCTTTTTGCCGAAAAAGTCGTCGGCATAGTACTCTTCCTCATTCTCATACTTATCGCTGTAACCGATGGTGGTTACCTTAAACATCTCCCCCGCGCCCTCGCAGTCGCTGGCGGTGATAAGCGGAGTATGAATATATACAAAGTGACGTGCCTGAAAGAACTCGTGAATAGAAGCAGAAACAACCGAACGCACCCTTAATACCGCGTTAAAGGTGTTTGTTCTTACCCTCAAATGCGGAATGGTGCGCAGATATTCAAGGGTGTGGCGCTTTTTTTGGAGCGGATAATCCGGCGGACACTCTCCCAAAACCGAGATTTCCTCTGCGTTAATCTCCACCGAATCGGCGGCAACGGCGGAATTTACAACCGTACCTACCACCTTAAGCGAGGTTCCCAGCTTCATAAAGTCCGAAATATCCGAAAAATCGGCCTTATTTATAACAATCTGCATATGCTTAAGGCTTGTGCCGTCGTTAAGCTCGATAAACGCCATATTTTTAGAATCGCGTGAGGTTCTTACCCAGCCGCAGACCGTAACACGGCTTCCGATAAATTTGCTGTCTTCAAAAATTTCAATAATGTCGGTATGCTTCATAACAACACTCTCCAAAAATAAAAATAGCGTCTATTGTACCTAAAACATTAGGACGAATAGACGCTATCCGCGGTGCCACCTAATTTACCTTAAAAAGGTCACTTTAAAGCCGTAAAAGGGCTCGATTTAACGCATCGGTACGGCGCACCTACTGACCTTAATCGGCGTTCGGCTTGCGGCTCGGGAGTGTTATTCATATTATCGGACAGCCCTGCTCGCACCAACCGCCGGCTCTCTTTATGCCCATAATAATACTACTTCTCTCCGTCAATGCCTTTAACGAATAAATTATAACACTATTATAATCTATTGTCAATCAAAAAATAATCCAAGACAGGGGACGGTTCTCTGTCTTGGGCGAAATCATCTTAAATACTTTTCCACAAGTCCTTTTGTTTCACCGCATAATCTTGAAATTTGACGAATTGAAATTCCGTTTGCGTGAAATTTTTTTATATACTTTTCTTTCAAATCGGTCGGCAATACTTCAAATTCTGAAATACTTCTACACTTTGAATATTTCAGAATAATCTTTTTTGCTTGCTCGTCTGTAACTCTGATTGTCGGTTTTTCTTCAATATCTAAACATTGGTCAAAAGCTTTATCGTTATTAAACTTGATAAATTCATCACTGCCGATTATGCCGAAAACAAAATCGCAATCAACAATGGTTTTATTTTTGAAATATTCATTATAACTGCTAAAAGTATAATCCTGCGGATTTTTACAAATTCCTGCTTTTACGGGATTTTGATGTATGTACCTAACAACTGTTAAAAAGTATTCATCATTTTCCACCGGCTCGCTTTTAAACCGATCCTGAAACAGATGACCTACTCGCTGATACTTAATATTATACCAGTAAACAAATCGAGTAGCAATCCTTTTCATTATCTGCTCTATTGGTTCTTTAACCTCTTTAAGCAATAAATGAATATGATTACTCATAAGGCAATAAGCAAAAATCTTGAAGTCGCTTATCGCCTTACAGTCTTTTAGTATTTCTAAAAATTTTTCGCAATCTTCGCTATCCACAAAAATTTGATGACCGTTAATTCCTCGGAGCATTATGTGGTATATTCCTGTTTGACTCTTTTTTCTTGCTTGTCTGGGCATACTTTATCACCGAAGAAATTATATCATAAATCTATCAATTTGTCAAGACACAGAACCGTCCCCTGTCCTACCCCAGAGAACACCGCATGATTTTACATCGCACACAACAGAATGAAACTATGATATAATAT
>JBJEOE010000031.1:0-18324 GCA_051880555.1 Acutalibacteraceae bacterium | reverse complement strand
GTTATATACGATAAAACAGCAGGAGCAAGAGGCACAGGAGAAAGAACCCACTTTACTCGATAAGGTATACCTTTCTTCTGCTAAGCAAAAGCAATCTATCGGAGCGGACTTAAATGTTCCTGAAATCGGCGTTACAATGAAATACAATGTTGAACCTGTTAAAAATCCTAAAAACATTTCGCAAGCGATAAATTATAAAGCCGAGCTTGATAAAAAAGAGACTGAAAAATTTGAAAAGGCTATACAGAAAACGGATGATTTCAGCATATCCGGAAAGGCTTTAACAGATTTAAGCGGCATTACCGATAAAAAGACCTATCACAACATAATTGACCGCGAGGGCATATATCAGTATATGACCGATGATGAACGACGCATTTATAAATATCTGATTGCCAAAAAGGATAATGCCTCGGCAAGAAAATATCTTCTTGACAAAATGTCGGATTTGGAAAGCAGAAAGGCTTATGCGGTCGCAGGGAGCAACGAGGGCGGCTTTGTAGGGACTGTTAAGGATTTTTCTACTGCGGCGAAAAGCGGCTTAGAATCGGGATTAACGAATATGGCGCGTATGGGCGTTGCGGGTAACATTGCCGCAGGAAACAGTATGGGCGTTCTTAATAAGCTGTTAGAGCCTACTTATTCCGAAAAGCTGTATGAACTGGTGAGAGCAAACGCTAATAATAAAAGCTATGTCTACGGTATTTTGCTTGATGTTACAAATTCGGTGTCAGCACAGATTCCTCAAATTGCAATGGGTGCCGCAGGAGGAACAGGAGCTTATCTTTCAGCTATGGCACAGCAAATTATAGGAGCAGACACAACAGAGGCGATAAATCAGGGATATGACGGTATGCGCGGCGTGGTTTACGGTGTTTTTGATACTGCTCTTGAATTTTCGACCGAAAAGGTATTAGGCGGTATCGCTTCAAGGCTTGACGGCGGAGAGACAAGCAGACTTGTAAGAGCGGCATTAAACGCCGTTGACAGCACGGTAAGCAATAAAAAAGTTGCAAACGCTCTTGCTAAAACAATTTCGATCCTTTCTTCAATGAACTCTGAGGGTGTGGAAGAATTTTTACAGACTATTATCGAGCCTGTAATGCGAAATGTAATATATGGTGAAAAAAACAATATTAATGCTGATACATTTGAAGAGGCTGTGCGTGTATACATAATCGGCGCTCTTTCGGGCGGAATTATGTCTTTACCGTTTATTAATCATTCTTTAGCTAATACAAGAGCCGATATTACTGGTAAATTCCTAAAAGAAAATGCAGGGGTTGAATCTGTTTTAAAGCTTTCGGAGGTTGTCGGTAATAATTCAGAGCTGTACGGAGAGATAAAAAGCTCATTTGACGGCGGGCGAGATGTTTCCAACACAGATTTAGCAATGCTTTATCAGCAGTCGGCTATTATGTTCGAGCAACCGTCTGAGGAAACATACAAAAACTTTGCCGAGCGTAATGTTGACGCGCTTATAAAAGAAGCTGCTAACAGGCAATCCAATGAAAGCAAGCCTGAAAGCAGAGCGGGCGCGGAACTGCAGTCAACTGCAAAAGCTGATAATACCGATAACGCTGTATTTCACGAGCCTGACAGTCGGGATATTGCCGAGAAGCTTGACCCTAACGATAAATATAATACAAAGGAAAACGGCTATCAAGTTAAAGACAGTCGCCAAAGGCATATTGAAAGGGTAACAAACAAGCTCGACGCAAAAATCACTTGGAGTGAGGATGTTAAGAGAGGTAAATACATACCGTCTGAAAGGCGAATTATTCTTAATCCGAATATGAAAACCTCGGAAATGTATAATTTCGTATTCAAGCACGAATTTACGCATTTTCTTGAGGGGAAAAAGGGATATACAGATTTTAAGAATTATGTGTTTGAAAAAAGTGCTTTGTTTGAAAAATGGGCTCGGGAGCGGCTTGCTAAAAACGGCATTGACAGCACCGGCAGCAGAGAAGAGGTTATAAAAAGGCTTTCACAGGTGCAATATGAAGCTTACAGAAATTCCGATGAGCTTTCAAAGGTAATGCGTGACCGTTTTTCTATGAATGACGCAGAGGCAGAAGTATTGGCGGACTTTGTGGGAGAAAACCTGCTCGGCACAGGCGACCGTCTTGAGCAAACGCTTTATGAATTAGGCTCTCTTGAAAAAAAGAATAGAGGCATTATTCAGCGTATACGGGATTTCATCAGCGATTTGATAGCTCGCTATAGGAATGAAAAGAGATTCGGCGGTCTTGTAAAAGACCTTGAATACCTTAACGATAGGCTTAAAAGGGTTGCAGAATCGGCGGATAAAAAAATATCCGACAATGAGACGGAGAAATATAGTTTTGCGGGATATGCTGAAGATGGCAAAGGCAAATATAATTCCAATTTTCCGAAAGGTACTCCAAAAGCGGCTAAAGCAGAAAGAATATTGTCATACATACAAGATGTTTGGTCTAAAAAACCGATTAAACTTAATATTACAGACAACGAAGGAAATGTTATAAAAACTATTGAGGCACATTTTGACCCCACATATGACGAGAGCGGTAATATTCCCACAGACGCGTCTAAGCTCATGGGAGGAAACAGGCACGGTACTGCGGCTGAGCAGCGTGTAACATTGGATTTAGCTGATGACTATTACCAAATTGCGGCTGAATCTAAATATAATTACTCAAAAGCCGAAACAGGAAAAGACAATCCCGCACATAAAGATGTTACACAATGGCACTATTTTGTGAACGACATTTATTTTTCAGAATACGGAAGCGAAGAGTATGAACCTTATCGTGTATCAATAAATGTTAAAGAAAAGCCTGACGGTAATTTTGTATACAGCTTTTCTGCCGAAAAACAAAAAGAGCATAGCACCCATCAGACTTTACATGCTGATGTAAACAACGGAGATAACTCCGCCGCCAATGCTAAACTCTTTAAGGACATTATATCAGAAGAAGATATGTCTGTCAATACCAGTATATCCGAAAATGCCGAAAATGATACCGAGAAAAACTCAATAGCCGTACTTCCTGCTGATGAGCTGCTTGACAAATACGACCGCGGGGAAATTACGCGGGAGGAATACCTCAAGCAAACCAATTCAATGACGCGCCGCGCGGCACTTCAATATGTTCAGAAGTGGGAACAGGAAAACGGTGCTATACTCAAAAATCAGCGCCGTCTCGATGAAGAACGCGAAAAGGCTGTAGAGCTTGAACGCGAAGAACAGCAAATGCGCAAGGACAGGGAAAGCAATATAGGCGCTATCCGCAGAACTGTCCGCAAGCTTGACCACGCTTTAAGAGCCAACACAAACGCTAAGCATATACCCGAAGCCTATAAAAATGTTGTCGGTAATTTCTGCAAGCTTTTTGCGGATAACGATCAGGCTACATTCGAGCATAAGGAGCTGGCGGACATTTATTCTTATTACAGCAGTCTTAAGGGCGATGAAAACAACGCAGACGCGCCGCAGTATGACCCGTATATTGACGAACTGCTCAAGAGCCTTGTAGACACACTCTCCGGGAAAAAGCTTACCGAGCTTAACAGCCTTGAGCTTAATCAGGTGCGCACGATAACCGACGCACTTAATTATACCGTAGACCACGAAGCACAGGTGTTTATTGACGGCAAAAAGGCAAAATATGAGGAGGTCGGCAGAGCCGCGCTTAATGACATTGAGAGCGCCGAACCTGTAAAACTTTTCGGAGCCTTGAAAAAAGAAAGCGCCGAAAAAATCAGGGAGTTTTTCTATGAAGGCAATATGTTGCCCGAATATTTCTTAAAACGAATGGGCGGCACCTTTGAAAAAGCCTTTAAAGGTCTTGCGGACGGTCAAAACAAATGGGCGCGAAATATGGAAATATCGCGTAAATTTGTGGAGGATGTTAAAAGTAAATATGATTATGACGAGTGGAAAGATACTACCGTAAGCTTCAGGACTGAATCAGGGGCAAATGTTGAAATAACAATCGACCAGGCAATGCAGCTTGTCGCCACGGCGCAAAGGGAGCGGAGCAATAACGGGCAAAGGGCAAAGCACCTTAGTATCGGCGGTGTTGTAATCGATACTGAAGCTATAAACAAGGCTATGAAAAAGCAGGGCAAAAGTAAGGGAGATATATCCGCCGCTTGGGATAGTCTTAGCAACAGGGCGATACAAATTACCTTTGAAGATGTCGATGTTGTTTCAAAAATGCTGACCGACGCTCAAAAAGGGTACATAAAGGATTTTGTGGATTTTCTTTCAACTCAATGCGCCGTATGGGGCAATGAGGTTACAATGGAGCAGTACGGATACAGACAATTCAATGAAAGTAATTATTTCCCTTATGTCTCTTCCGAGCTTTTCCTTACCAAAGACCCCGCAAAAGCAGAAAGCACGATATTAAGGCGAGCGAGCTTTACACATTCTCTGCAGAAAAACGCAAATAATCCGCTTGTATTGACTTCATTTACAGACATAGCATTACAGCATATGGAAAGTATGTGTAATTTTAACGCTATGACTGTGCCGCTTGAAACACTTAACAAAATTTTCAACTATAAGACCGAATCAGGCGAGGGCACAGCGCCGCGAAGCGTAAAGGCGGAAATGAAAAATGTATTCGGCAGCGGAGCGGTCGATTATATGCAAAATCTTATAAAAGACCTCAATACAGGTGTGCGCGGCGATCAGCGCGACAGCTTTTTAAATAAAATGACATCGCTTTTCAAGAAAAACGCCGTGCTTGCCAATCTCTCGGTTATTTTTCAGCAACCTACCGCGATAATCCGAGCAGGCTCCGATATTAAGGCTAAATACTTTACAAATGCGGCTAAGTATTATTCAAAGAATAATTATGAGGAGTGCAAGCAGTATGCGCCTGTAGCTGTTATCAAACAAATGGGGCGCTTTGATACAGGCGTAGGTGTTAAAAACACTACCTGGCTTTCAGGTGAGCAAACTTTCAGAGAAAAGGCGGATGATTTTCTCGGTTGGGGCGCGGGGAAAGCTGACGAGATTGCCTGGTCTTACCTTTGGAGTGCTGTTAAGGCGGAAATTGCAGATACAACAGACCTTAAAGTAGGTGGCGAGGAGTTTTTAATCAAAGCCGGGGAGCGGTTTACAGAGCTTGTAAATAAAACTCAGGTGTACGATTCGGTGCTTACAAAAAGCCAAAATATGCGTAACAAGGGGCTTGTGGGGTCTATAACCTCGTTTATGTCTGAGCCAACAGTAGCTTTAAATATGGTTGTTAACTCGTTTCTTGACTTTAAGGAGGGAAAAACAAGCGGTAAAAAGTTTTCGCGGATTGTTATGTCGGTCGCAACGGCGGAAATAGTAACGGCTATGATGCAATCCTTTATTACCGCCGCCAGAGACGATGACGAGGATAAAAGCTATCTTGAGAAATATCTTAAAAATGTCGTTTCAAATTCTCTTAGCAACTTTAATCTTGCGGGCAAAATACCCTATATTCGCGATATAATGTCGCTTTGGGAGGGATATGACATTGAACGGCAAGACATTTCGGCTGTTTCGGATTTAATAGAAGCTTTTCAGACGCTAACAAACGAAAATAAAACCGTTCCTGAAAAGATACGCCGCATATCTGAAGCATTATCTGCCCTTTTCGGTGTTCCGCTTAAAAATATCGACCGTGATATTGCGGCTATAGCCAAAACAATATTCGGCTTTGCTTTCGGCGAAGAAAAAACCGACGCGGAGGGTTTAAAAGTTAGTGCGCTTGAGGGCGTAAGCGAGAATAACATACTAAAGCCTTTCGGGATTGAGTTTTTCGACTTCTCAAAAACAGGAGAATACGAGCGTATGGCAGAAGCGGCAAAACGCGGGGACGAAAAGACATATTCGGAAAGCTATAACAGGCTTATTGAAAACGGCACCGAAGATTCGGACATCAGAACAGGTATTACAAAGCAGTTTAAGAATGATAAGACCGTAAAAAAGCAATCCGAACAGTATGTCAAGGAGCTTAAGCAAAACGATACATTCAATTCTTTCACCTATGAGGACAAAGAAAAGCTCACAGGGCAGGTCACGTCCGCTTTGGCAAAGGAGGCTATGGTTAAAGCAACCGAACGCGAGCCTGATGAGTACGACAAGCTTTACGAACTTTACCGAAAAAACAAAACGGGCTATAACAAGCGTAAAAAAGAACTGCTTGCAGAGGGTAAAACCGAAAAGCAGATTAATGACGGTCTTGAATTAGCTAAATATGCTTATTTACAGTCTAAGGGAATTGACCTGCACGAATATTTACTCTACAAAATGGCGACATCTGAGAAGTACGCCGATAAGGACGATTCAGGCGGTGTTTCAAAGGCTGAAAAAAAGAAAGCGGTCGATAATATGGATGTGGACGAAAAAACGCGAAAGCAGATCCGCGAATATTTACTTAATCCCGATTGATTCCTTAATCGCCGAAATTAGCATATAAAACAAATAGGGGCTGTCTAAACAAGACTGCCTCTAAGCTATTTGAATTTTGGTAAAACGCCGCAGCGTTCGCAATGATTTGTTCCGAGGTTTTCAGTTCCGCAACAAGGACATCGCCAACCGCCATTAACTATTTGAACGGTAATGTTGTGATTTACACCAGCCGCAAGATTTTTTTGCTTGTTTTTGCTTTCGATTTTTTGCCATATCTTTCGCGCAATAGCTATTTCAATGATATAAAGCAATGCGGCACCTGCTTTTATACCCGTTAAAATTCCAATAAAAGTATTAATTATTGTGCCGATTATAAAAGTCAAAGTGTATATTAGTATCTTCATATTTTTATCACTCCTCAATACCAAAAATACCACACTAAGGAAGAAATGTAAATAAAAAGTATGATTATGAGCCGAAAAATTATTCAGAGATTTCGGAGGCTTTAAAAAATAAAAGCCTATCCTAACATTTCTAACGCCCTAAAAAAGGGCAAGGAAGTTGTGGATATTGAGGTCGAAAATGCCTTGTTTAAAAATTAAATGATACACGATACATTCGGCAATACAAACACTTGCATATCTGGAAAAGCTTAATTATTCTCGTTGAAATCGCGTAATTTCTTTTTAAACGTCTTGTATTAGCTTATGTGTCTTTTGGAATATAAATACTTGCGTGCAATAAAAAAGCCGTTACAGGGCAAATATGGCGATGTTTTGAGTATATGGCAACAATCGGGCTGATAAACTGCTGCAACCGCTCCCCCTTAAAATTATCGTGCTTGCGGCTTTAGCAGACCGAGGAGGACAGATACAGAGAATAACGGCATAAACGCACACAGGGGGGATAAGCGCATATCCCCGATAAAAACCGCAAATTATTTAGTCAACCGCAAAAATAAAACCCTGCCGACCTCTGCAAAGGACGACAGGATTAAAACCGCTCCCGATATTCACAAAGTAATTATATACTATGGGAGCGGAAAATACAATGACTAATGAAGATTATGCTTTAAAAATTCAGCAAGGAAATACCGATTTTTATACCGAACTTTGGGAAAATCTAAAAGGATTGATAGCGGTATACGCTAATAAATTTATTATTACTCATAGTGAAAAATGTATCGCAAATGGCGTTACCTCAGAGGACTTGATTCAATCCGGCTTTATTGCTCTTGCGAGAGCGGTTAAGGATTATAAACCGAATAAGGAGTATTTACTGTCTACTTACCTCACATTGCATTTGAAAAATATCTACAATGGGCTTGTAGGGCGTAGAACAAGCAGGCGTGATGTGTTAGAAATCTGCACAAGCCTTAATGTGCTGGTAGGCGATGAAAACGATACAGAGCTTATGGATACCGTTATAGATAATACAAATCCCTATGAAGCATTAGAGGATCGGATTTTTCAAGCACAACTGTCAAACGCTTTACGGCAATGCCTTGATACTTTACCCGATAATTTAAAAGCTGTAATAAATGCTAAGTATTTCGACAAGCTAACATATGCCGAAATTGAAAATCAGCAATGTTTAACCAACGGGAGCGGCAAACGCTTAGAATTTAAAGCATTGCAAAAGCTTAGAATTGGCAAAAACAGAAAACGGCTTGAACCTTTTGCAGATGAAATAATGTCAATAGCTTTGCGCTCGACAGGACTAAGCGCATTTAACAATATGCAGTGTAGCAGTGTTAAACTAACCGCCGAATATTTAGAACGGAATATGCGGTTTTACCGTTAAAAACGGTGCTTTTATCTACCGTCGCGATTTGCTACTCCTCTTTTAATGGCGTTTAAAAGTACCGTTTTGGTAGTTCTGCCGATGGCGTCACGAATCGTTACCCCATCCGTCTTATCTTTTTCGTCCACATGATCCCTTATAGCTTTTTGATAACCTCCAAGGGTGTCGCAATTTGCTACCCCCCCTTATCAGATTGAATTATCGGGAGATAACAAACACAGTATTTTGTCCTCTTTTGTACTCTTAATGTCACATGCAGATGTCCACAAAAGTCAACAAATAAGCGTTTAATTCGATACCTTATATCGGCTTTAAACTTTATAAAACTGTCTTGAATTTGTCTTGAAACTGCATTAAATTTGCATACTTGCTATTGGGGAGCGGCTCAGCTCCTGAGGACATAAAAAAACACCGCCAAACCGTAAGGGTAAGGCGGCATTTTAGTATTAAAAAATATAACAAATTTGTTATTGACAATTTATAACGAATGTGTTATAATAATATCAGAACAAGAAAGGGGTTGTAACAGTGCCGACAATATCTACATTCCGAGGTATTAAAATCTTTATGAACTGGCGTGAACATCAGCCGCCGCACTTCCACGCAACCTATGGCGGTGATGAGGTCTTAATATCTATCTGTGAGCTTGAAGTTCTTGAGGGAAGCATACCGAGCAAACAATTAAAAATGCTGTTAGGCTGGGCGGCTTTTCATCAGGAGGAGCTAATGGAAAACTGGGAGCTTGCGGAGGGCAAGCAGGAGCTGTTCGCTATTGAGCCGTTGAAATAATACGGCTCTTTGTTCCCGATACAAAACAATAAGAGGGGTGTGAGACAATGGGAAAGAGCGTAGAATACTATTTATCAAAAGGCTTTGACCGTAAAACAGCGGAATATTTTGCAAGCGGCAGAAAGCGCATAATAGGTGTGGTGCCGAATGATGATTTTACTTTGACTATAAGCTTTGATAACGGAGAACAGCGGCTTTATAATGTCGCTCCGTTGCTTAAGCCCAATACCGTATTTGAACCCTTTGCGGATATAAATAGCTTCCGAAGGGTGTATGTCGATGATACCCATTGCATAGCGTGGGATATTGACCCGAATATAGACAGTGAAAAGGTATGGAATAACAAGGTTGACCTATCCCCGGATGCTTGCTATATTGACAGCGTTCCGATTGTAGGGGGTGCGGCAAATGTCTGAAATGTGCTCTACTCTGATAGACCGTATAATCGAGCTGAGGAAAGAAAGCGGAATGACACAAAAGGAATTAGCAGAAGCAGCTAACCTTGCTCAACCCGCCATAGCTCGAATGGAAAACAAAACGGCAACACCGCAGCTTGACACGCTGTTAAAAATATTAGCGCCTATGGGGAAAACGCTTGCGGTTGTACCGTTAAAAAACGAATAAGCACAGAAATTGAGAGCGGAGAGCCGTAATAGCTCCCCGCCTTTTTTATATATGAGCTTTTAAATAATCGCTTAAATCGGTTATCCATTTCGGGAGCGGCTCGCCTTTGGTGGTGATTTCACCGTTGCTGTATTCGGCAACCACTCTAAAGCCGTTCTCATTGTCGTAAAAGACCGCCTCATCACAGTAGGGTAAAACCTCGGCTATGTCGTGAAAGCGTGTGCTAAAACGCCGTGAGACATCCTCAGGCGGTATATCGTGACCGCCTTTCTGCACTCTGTTGGCTATGCGCTTAAGACTTTCGTCTATAGAGGATAAGCCGACATAATACAGCCGCACAAAATACCCGTTTTCACGCGCTGATTTAGCCGTGTTTGCGGTTTTATGCCCCGATAGGGTTGTTTCCTGGGTGAAGCTGATACCTTTTTCTATGCACTCGCTGATAAGCTTTACAGCGGCTTTTCCTCCGGATAAGACATCACCGTATTTAACATTCAGCTTGTCGACATCTATTATTTTGCCTAAATCAAGCGTTTCAGCTTTGAGTACGCCTGTTAAGCTACTTTTGCCCGTACCGTTTACACCGCCTATTATGGTATATGTTTTCATTGTTCGCCCTCCGTGCTTTTTTTATCGCGCTCCATTTTTTCGTTTATAGCTTCGCAAGCAAAACCGTTAATGCTCTTACCCTCGCTTTCGGCAAACGATTGAATAACGGCTTTTTGCCCTTTAGGCACTCTAATTTTTATTTCATCATAAGCATTTTTCATATATTTAGCTGTCGCTTTTTGCTGTGCTTTTGACACCGGCATAATATAACCCCCTTTATTTTATAGGCTCTCGGGGCGGTTTTTATAACAAGCCCCATTTTCACAATAACATTATAACACATTTATATATAGGGGTCAATATACATATTGCACAATATATCGGGTACAATATATCTAAATGTTTGGTCGCTTTGTCAATTGATATATCGGGTACGATATAGTATAATATGCTCGTAAGGTCAAGAGAGCGAACCGCTCCCGACCAATAAAATAAAAGGAGTAAAAGACAATGAGCAAAACAGACATGACAAGCAAGGTTAGAGAATTAAAGGAGCTTAAGTCTATGGCTGATGAGCTGGCGGCAGAGATTACCGCAATCGAGGACAGCATAAAAGCCGATATGACCGCGCAGGGTGTTTAGGAAATGACCGTTGATGTTTATAAGGTACGGTATAAGACCGTTAAGAGCAGCCGATTTGATACCACGGCATTCAAGAAAGCAATGCCCGATTTAGCCGCTCAGTTTATGAGAGAGACCGAAAGCCGCCGCTTTACCGTTGCATAATGGGGGTGATACATAATGCGGAAGTCGATTGAAATACCCGTAGAGACCGCCGCCGCCCTTGTTATGGCGTGTACCGCGATAGAGGACATATTAATCACAGGAACGCTTACAGAGGATATAACGGACGAATTAAAGCACATTCAGCCGTATCTTGACGGCTTTATGGAAATGGCATGAAGAAAGCCCCATACAGCTGCACGCAATCACGCTGTATAGAGCCTACCCACACCGCCGGAGCGGTTGAGCATATTATAACTTATCCGCTCCCCGGTTGTCAACAAAAGTCAACAAAATAATGGAATGAGGTATTAAAAATGCAATATCCAATTACAGAGCAGTATCTAAAAGAGTATGAAACGCAGATTGAAAAAGAGACGGGCAAGCCCATAAGCCCGAACCGCCGAGAACACGCCGCCGTTGTCGCACGGCTTATAAACGAAGCCTATATATCAGGCTATAGCGACGGCTTACAAGCGGCGAAAGGAGAGAGCAGATAATGAATACCTATACACCCGAAAGCATTAACAAGCCCAATACATACAATGTAGGCGGCAAAGATTATAAAGTCGAGGGATATATCAAAGCAAATGACACAGAGACAGGCGAGCAATTCTTTGTACCGTTGGTTGATATTCCTGTGATGTCGGATTACAAATGGCAGTTAATTTGTCTTAAGAGCCGATTAGAGCACCCCGAATACTACGAAGCTACCGAAGATGTACCCGTCGTTATTGAACGCATAAAACGGTGGTTAGCCGAGCATACACCCGAAAGCGCTTAATATTCCTTTCTTGCGGTGCGCCAACACCCAAACGGAGCCGTACCGAATAAACCCGATACAATGTTTTCCTAACAAGCTAAAGCCGCTCCCATATAAGCGATAACGGGAGCGGTTTATTATTTTTTTAGCTTTTATAATGCACGGCTTACAGCACGGCCGTAAACCCCAAATAAACCCCAAAACGGCATTTTTGAGCAAAAGAGAAAACCGCCCGACATCGCACAAATGGCTTTGTTAAGCGGTTTTTCCGTGGCAGGGGCAGAAGGCTTCGAACCCTCGGCACTCGGTTTTGGAGACCGATGCTCTACCAGCTGAGCTATACCCCTAAATGCTTATTTGGTGGGCCATCACGGACTCGAACCGCGGACCGACCGGTTATGAGCCGGTTGCTCTAACCAACTGAGCTAATGGCCCAAACAAGCAAGGATTATTATAACACAAAATACCGATTTGTCAAGAGCTGATTTTAACTTTTTACCGCTTTTTTTGAAAAATTATACATACAGATGACTTATAATAACTGTATTGTTTTGCTTAGGGCGTTCTTTGAGCTAAAAATAGTTAAAAAAAGGTTACAAACGCACTAAAAGGTTGACATTGGCGGTTGTTTTTTGATAAAATAATATGAAATACTGTAATAATTTTTTGGAAGTGAAAAGAATGGTCAGAAGTATGACCGGGTTCGGCAGGGCAAAGACCTCTGAAAACGGGCTTAACATAACGGTTGAATTAAAATCGGTCAATCACAGGTATTTTGAGTTTACCTCGCGACTGCCCAAAGGATATATGTTCCTTGACGAAAAGCTTAAGAGCTTTTGTCAGCAGAAAATCTCCCGCGGAAAGCTGGAGGCGGCGGTTATAATTGAGGACAACAGCGAGGGTGCGGCGATAGTCGAGGTCAATGCGGCGTATGCCGACGCATATCTTGCGGCGATTAAGGCTATGGCGGAGAGGTATCATATTAAAAACGACGTTAAAATGTCGTCGCTTGTCTCTAACCCTGAGCTTTTTACGGTGAAAAAGCAGACCTTGCCCGAGGAAACGGTTACGGCGGCGGTGCTTAAAACCGCAAAAGAGGCGATGGAAAGCTTTATTTTAATGCGTGAGGCAGAGGGCGAGCGGCTTAAAAAGGACGTAAAGACCCGCACAGATTTTATTTTGGAAAGGGTGGCGTTTGTTGAGGAGCGTTCCCCTGAAACCGTTAAAGCCTACCGAGAGAAATTAGAGCAAAAAATCAAAGAGCTTATTGGGGACGTTCAGGTTGACGAACAGCGGCTGTTGACCGAGACCGCCATATTTGCCGACAAGGTGGCGGTCGCCGAGGAGACCGTAAGACTTAAAAGCCATATAAAGCAGTTTTGCAGTCTGCTTGATTTAGATGAACCGATAGGCAGAAAGCTTGATTTTATCGTTCAGGAAATGAACCGCGAGGCGAACACAATAGGCTCAAAGGCGCAGGATATTGAAATCGCCCACACGGTGGTTGACATAAAATCGGAGATTGAAAAAATAAGAGAGCAGATACAGAACATAGAATAAAGGATGCGGTAAATAAATGAAGCTTGTTAATATCGGATTCGGCAATATGGTGTCCGCAAGCCGTATGGTTGCTATAGTAAGCCCCGAATCGGCGCCTATTAAGCGCATAATTCAGGACGCGAAGGAACGCGGCACGCTGATTGACGCCACCCACGGCAGGCGCACAAGGGCGGTTATTATAACCGACAGCGACCACATAATTTTAACCTATCTCCAGTCGGAAACGGTTGCAAACCGTATGACCGAGGACGAGAGCGTTATCGATGATGAGGAGGAAGAAGATGAGTAAGGGCGGAGTATTTATAATTTCGGGACCGTCGGGTTCGGGGAAGGACACGGTTTTGTCGGAGGTGTTCAGGCACAAGCCGGATTTGCTGTTTTCGATATCCTCAATTACCAGACCTATGCGTTCGGGCGAACGCGAGGGCGATAAATATAACTTTATTTCCAGGGAAAAATTTGAGTACATGATTGATAACGATATGCTGCTTGAGCATAATCTGTTTGTTAATAATTATTACGGAACCCCGCGAGAGCCTGTCGAAAGGGCTGTCGCAGAGGGTAAGGACATAATAATTGAGGTAGACGTAAACGGCGCGGCGCAGATAAGGGAAAAGCTGCCCGAGGCGGTGAGCATATTTATTATGCCTCCCTCCTTTGAGGAGCTTAAGAGGAGACTTAAAGGCAGGGGAACCGAGTCCGAGGAGCTAATTGAAAAACGTCTTAACAGCGCGCTTGACGAAATAAAACGCGCGGTGGAATACGATTATATTATTGTTAACGACAATATTACGGCGGCAGCCGATAATATATTATCTGTGATTTTAAGCTCAAGCTTTAAAACCGACAGACAAAAAAACATTATTGATGAGGTGCTTTCGAAATGCTAAATCCCAATATCGGAAAACTTATTCAGAACTATGACAACAGATACCGCCTTGTGGTGGACATCGCCCACAACGCGCGTGAAATCTCACAGCATATGGAGGACACAGGCGAAATTTCTATCGAAAAGCCTGTTAGTATGGCAATTGATAAACTGGCGGGAGAGATTTCCGCGGAAAAGTAATATTTTTAATTGGGAGGAAGTATAATGACGGGACCTGTGGCACAAGTAGCGCTTGACGGCGCGGCGTTTGCCTTTGACAGGCTTTACAGCTATATTATTCCTCCCGAGCTTCAAAGTAAAGCCGCCGCGGGTATGCGGGTTACGGTGCCCTTTGGTAAGGGAAACCTTAAAAAGCAGGGTATGATTTTCCGTATTGAATCGTCAGAGCTTAAGGGGCTTAAAGCTATTTATTCCGTTACGGATAAAAGTTCGGTTTTAAACGGGGAAATGCTTTCCTTGTGCGAGTATATGCGGGAAAATTATTTCTGCACATATTATGAGGCGATACGCGCGGCTCTGCCTATGGGTATGAGCTTTAAGCTTATAAGTTATTATTCGGCAAATGAGGAATTTTCCTCGGTGTCTTTGCTTGACAGCACCGAAAGGGAAATTTTCGAGTACCTTAAAGCAAAGGGCGAAAAGGACTCAGACAGCCTTAAAAGAAAATTCGGCGTAACGGCTGAGCTGTTAGACGGACTTTGCGAGAAGCAGGCGCTTATTTTAAGCCGAGAGCCTAAACGGAAAATAAACGACGCTAATGAAAAATGGGTACGGCCGGCTTTTTCTTATGACGAGCTTGATAATTTAAAGCTTACCAAAAGACAGCGGGAGGTTTGCGAGCTTGTAAGCGGTACAGATGGAATCAGCGTTAAGGAAATAAAATATTTCACAGGCGTTTCGCAGTCGGTAATCGATGGGCTTATAAGCCGTGAACTGCTTATATGCTTTGAAAAGCGGGTTTTCAGAACCGACCGCAAAATGCAGACGGCGCTTAAAAATACCGAAATTACCCTTACAGGCGAGCAACAGGCGGCTTTTGACGGACTTATTTCAAAGTATAACGAGCAAAGCGGTAATATTTCTCTGCTTTACGGCATAACAGGCTCGGGCAAAACGCAGGTTTTTTTAAGACTTGCCGACGAGGTTTCAGCTAAAGGCCGAGGGGTTATCGTAATGGTTCCCGAAATTGCCCTTACGCCCCAGATGCTTAAAATATTCACCGAACGCTACGGCGATAAGGTTGCGGTTTTCCACAGCGCGATGTCGCAGGGCGCGCGCTTGGACGAGTGGGAGCGGGTTAGAAGCGGAAAGGCGCTTATCGCTCTCGGAACAAGGAGCGCGGTTTTCGCCCCCTTTGCCGATTTAGGGCTTATTATAATTGACGAGGAGCAGGAGCATACCTACAAGTCGGAGCAGTCCCCGCGCTTTCATGCAAGGGAGCTTGCCGCCTTTAGAACGCGCTATAATAAAGGGCTTTTGTGCTTAGCCTCGGCAACCCCGTCGGTCGAAAGCTTTACCGCGGCAAAGCAGGGTAAATATTCACTCTTTAAGCTTTCAAACAGATACGGCGGGGCGGTTTTACCAAAAGTGGAAACCGTCGATATGAAAAAAGAAATATTAGGCGGTAATTCCTCCCCCGTAAGCCGCAGGCTTTATGAGGCGGTTAACGAAACGCTTGATAATAAAAAACAGGTTATACTGCTCTTAAACCGCAGGGGGCATAACACCTATATTTCCTGCCCTAATTGCGGGTATGTTATGACCTGTCCTAATTGCAGTATTTCGCTTACATATCATTCGGCAAATCACCGAATGATGTGCCATTATTGCGGCTATTCCGCCGCGGCGAATACAAAATGTCCCCAGTGCGGTAACGAGCATATGAAGTTTTTGGGTGCGGGAACCCAAAAATTAGAAGAGGAGATAAAAACCCTTTTCCCGAAGGCGAGGGTATTAAGGGTGGACGCGGACAGTACATTGGCGCGCGAGTCCTACTCCGAGTATTTAACCGCATTTGCAGAGGGAGAGTACGACATACTTTTAGGTACTCAGATGGTAGCAAAGGGGCTTGATTTCCCGAACGTCACCCTTGTTGGCGTTTTAGGGGCGGACAGCGCCGCCTTCAGCGAGGATTTCAGAAGCTTTGAGCGCACCTTTTCGCTGCTTACGCAGGTTGTAGGCAGAGCGGGCAGGGGAGAAAGCGCGGGGCTTGCGATAGTCCAGTCGATAAACCCCGACAGCGAGCTTATAGGTCTTGCCGCAAAACAGGATTACGAGGGCTTTTATGAGAGCGAGATAATGACCCGTAAGCTTATGATTTACCCGCCATACTGCGATATATGTATAGTCGGTGCGCGCTCAGGCGAGCGCAAAAACGCCGAGACTGCGGTAAACGGCATTTTTTCCAATATTAAGGAAATGCTAAAGGGTGAATACGCCGACGTTAAGCTGATTATTTTAGGTCCCGCGCCTGCGTCGGTGCCTGTGGTTAACGGAAAATACCGATACAGAATGATTATAAAATGCAAAAACGGCAAAAGATTCAGGGAAATGCTGCGACGGGCGCTTGAAATCAAGCGCTTACCCGATACGGCGGTTATCGCGGATATTAACCCTGATACCGTTATTTAGGAGGAAATTAATTTGGCTATAAGAAATATAGTTAAGCTGGGCGACGATATTTTAAGAAAGGTCTGCCGCACACAGATGACCTTTGACGATAAACTTGCAATGACCCTTGACGATATGGCGGAGACTATGTATAAGGCGGAGGGCGTAGGTCTCGCCGCACCGCAGATTGGAATATTAAGGCGTTACTGCATAGTAGACGTAGGGGACGGTATAATCGAGCTTGTAAACCCCGTTATTGAGAGTATGAGCGGCGAGCAAACAGGGGAGGAAGGCTGTCTTTCCATTCCTAACAGATACGAGAGCGTAACCCGTCCTATGAAGGTCACCGTCCGCGCACAGGACAGAAAGGGCAACAGCTTTACTGTAACCGCCGAGGGCTTTAAGGCGAGGGCGTTCTGCCACGAAATCGACCACCTTGACGGCATACTTTATATAGACAAGACCGATAAAAAAATTCGTCGCAGGGGTGAATAAATGAAGCTTGTATTTATGGGAACGCCCGATTACGCGGTAAAAACGCTTGAGGCGTTAATATCGGCGGGGCATAACGTTGCGGCGGTTTTCGCACAGCCGGATAAGCCCGTCGGCAGAAAGCATATTATAACCGCGCCGCCCGTTAAGGTTTGCGCCGAAAAACACGGTATTACGGTTTATCAGCCGAGTACTTTAAGGGACGGCAAAGCAGAGGAAGTATTAAAGGAAATCGCCCCCGACGCTATAGTGGTTGTGGCATACGGAAAGATACTGCCAAAGGAAATACTTGAAATACCTAAATTCGGCTGTGTGAACGGTCACGCTTCATTATTGCCTAAATATCGTGGAGCTTCGCCGATTCAATGGTGCATTGTCTGCGGCGAAACCGAAACGGGCGTTACGGCAATGAAAATGGACGAGGGAATGGACACGGGCGATATTATAAAAACCGCAAAAACCGAAATCGGCGCAGAGGAAACCGCCGAGGAGCTTTTTGACCGACTTTCGGCTTTAACCGCCGAGCTTTTGGTAAATACCCTTGCCGATTTGGAAAAGGGCAATATAACCCCTAAAAAGCAGGACGAAGAAAAGGCAAGCTATGCGCCTATAATTAAAAAGGAAATGGCACAGCTTGATTTTATAAATATGACCGCGAAAGAGATTCACAATGCGGTAAGGGGCTATTATTCGTGGCCCTGCGCCTACTTCTTTCTTGAAAATAAGCGCGTAAAGGTTATAAAGGCGGCGGTTGCAAGAGACACGGGCGCTAAGGCGGGTACGGTTGTAAAAAGCGATGACAGCCTTGTTATCGCCTGCAAGGACGGTACGGCGGTTGAGCTTGTAACGGTTCAGCCCGAGGGCTCAAAGGCTATGACTGCAAAGCAGATGCTTTGCGGCAGACCGATAGCCGTAGGTACGGTGATAGGCTGTGAGTAACCCGAGAAAGTCGGCGGTAAAGGCGCTTTTAAAGGTGAATAACGACGCGGCGTATTCAAATATAGCCCTAAACGCCGTTTTAAGGGATAGCGATTTAAGCGGCGCGGACAGGGCGTTTGCTTCGGCGATTTTCTACGGCGT